>JASFUL010000027.1:0-22049 GCA_050050315.1 Gemmatimonadota bacterium | reverse complement strand
TCGAGCCTGGGTGTCCGGACCCGCGACTGGTACAACGTGGGGAGCGGGGACGGCTTCTTCACCGTCCTCCGCCCCGACGACCCGGACCTGATGTTCGCCGAGTCGCAGGGGGGCTTCCTCACCCGGGTCGACCGGTCCACCATGGAGCGGGCCTTCGTGCGGCCCGAGCCCATGCCCCGGGAGGACCCGGACGGGGAGGAGCGGGAGCTGCGCTGGAACTGGAACACCCCGGTCCTCATGTCCGCCCACGACCCGTCCACGGTGTACCTCGGCTCGAACGTCCTCTTCCGGACCCGCGACATGGGCCAGAGCTGGGAGGAGATCAGCCCGGACCTGACGTATGCCGCGGACCGGGACACGCTCGTCCTCATGGGTGTGGCCGGCTCGGAGCCCCAGATGTCGCTCAACGACGGGCAGTCCTCGTACGGGAATCTCACGGCGCTGGCGGAGTCTCCCCTGGACGCCGACGTCCTCTGGACCGGCAGCGACGACGGCCGGGTCCACGTCACCCGGGACGGCGGGGCCACCTGGACCGACGTGACCGACGCGGTCGACGGCCTGCCGCCTCGCACGTACGTGACCCGGATCGTGGCGTCCAACGGAGCATCGGGCACGGCCTTCGTCGCCTTCGACGGGCATCGGAGCGACGACTTCGGGCCGTACCTGTACCGCACCGACGACTACGGGCAGAGCTGGCGGCCGCGTGTGAACGGGCTCCCGGAGAGCTCGCTCAACGCCCTGGCCCAGCACCCCCGCCGGGCGGACCTCCTCTTCACCGGCAACGAGCTCGGAGTGTACGTCTCCCTGGACGGCGGCGGAGAGTGGGTCCGTCTCGAGAACGGTCTGCCCACGGTCCCGGTCGACGACATCGTCATCCATCGCCGCGACAACGACCTCGTCCTCGGCACCCACGGCCGGGGCATCTGGATCATGGACGACATCGGGCCGCTGGAGGAGCTCGACGCCGACGTGCTCGCGTCGGACGTCCAGCTGTTCGACGTCCGGCGCGCCACGTCGTACAACGCGCATCGACCCCAGGGGTGGACCCCCGGAATCTGGGAGGCGGAGACCCCGCCCATGGGGTCGCGCATCCGGTACTGGCTGGGGGACTCCACGGACTCGGTCCGCATCGAGATCTCCGACCCGACGGGTGGGGTGATCCGGGAGCTCGACGCCCCGGGTGAGGCGGGCCTGAACGAGGTGATCTGGGACCTCCGCATGGCCGAGAAGGACCGGAACGGCGAGTGGATGGACCCCGGTCCCCGGGTCCTGCCGGGCGAGTACACGGTCCGGCTCCACGCCGCGGGAACGGCGCTGGAGACCGGCGCCACCGTCCGCCTCGATCCGCGGACCGACATCTCCCGCGCCGACCTGATGGCGCGCCAGGAGGCGATGCTGGACTCCTACCGGTTGTCGGCGTCGGCCGCGGAGGCGAGGGCCGCCCTGGACACGCTCCGCACCCGCCTGGGCGACGCGGAGGACGTGCTGGACCGCGCGGGGAATCCGCCCGGGTCCCTGACCGACCGGGTCGGAGCGATGGACGAGCGGCTCGACGCGCTGCGGGACGACCTGGGAGACGCTTCGGACGGCGCCAGCGTCTGGTTCCGGATCCAGAACGTCACGGCTCCGCCCACGGCCGACGCCCTCCGGGCGATCGACCGCTCGTGGGAGGATCTCCCGGAGGTCGTCGCGGACCTCAACGCGGTCCTGGGCGAGGCGATGCCCGCCCTCCTGGCGGACGTCTATCAGCCCGGTGCCACGCCCCCTGCCATGCGTCCGGTGACGGCGCCGCGTCGCGAACGGTGAGCGCCGGTCGGGCGGTTCGGCGGCGCGGGGCCGGCCGGAGGGCCGGGGAGAGGGGGGCGTGACGGACGGCGGGCTCGACGTCGTCTGGACGGACGCGACGGAGCGGCTCCGGGACGACCCGGCGTTCGGACCGCTCGTCGAGGAGGTGGGCCCGGTGCGGATTCGGCGACCCGGGCCGGAGCACTTTCCGCTGCTCTGCCGGTCGATCGTCTACCAGCAGCTCGCCGGGAGGGCCGCGTCCACCATTCACGGCCGGTTCGTCGACGCGGTCGGGGGCGAGGTGCGGCCGGCCACCGTGCTGGGGGTCGAAGAGGACGAGCTGCGAGCGGCCGGCCTGTCGAAGAACAAGGTGCGGGCCGTCCGGGACCTGGCGCAGAAGGTCGCCTCCGGAGAGGTGCTCCTCGACGGCATCGAGGGGCGGACGGACGAGGAGGTGGCGACCGCCCTGACCCGCGTGTGGGGCGTCGGCCGGTGGACGGCCGACATGTTCCTCCTCTTCCAGCTCCGCCGGGCCGACGTCTGGCCCACCGGGGATCTGGGTGTGCGCAACGGCTTCGCCCGGGTCATGGGGTGGGACGAGGCGCCGTCCGCGGGAGAGCTGGAGCTGGCCGGCATCGGGTACCGGCCCTGGCGGAGCGCGGTGGCGTGGTACTGCTGGCGGGCGGTCGAGGTGCTTACGCCCGGCGGTTGAAGCCACCGCGTTCCGGGCAGGGCGTGCCTATTCCTCCTCGTCGACCTTCCCCCCGGAACCCTCCTGCCGGGGGTGTGTGGAGCGCTTCTCGTGCGGGACGCTGCCCAGCGTGAAGTCCAGCAGCAACCCGCTGAGCAAGTTGGCCAGGTAGCCGCGCTCCTCGCTCTCCGGGTGGGTGAGGCGGGCGAAGAGGTCGTGCTCCATGAAGACGCCGAGGCACGTCGCGCACTGCCGCACCTCGCCCTCCGCCATCCGGACCCGCTCGAGGGGCGAGCCGCACTCGGGACAGCGGTCGTGGTGCAGCGTCCGGAGACGCTCCTTCTCCTCCTGGTCCAGGGCCGCCTGCCGCTCGCGGGCACGCTGCATCCGCCGCTCGACCTCCTCGCGGGCGAAATACGCGTCCTCGTTTCGCCCCCCGGGGCGGAACGGCTGGTGGGGCAGGCGGTGGGTGAACTCGTACATCGGGACCTCCGATCGGAACCGGACCTGCTCTCCCGGAGGGGAGGGGAGCCCCCTCCGCCCCCCATGGATAACCCTTCGCCCCCCACCCATGCCAACCCCGTCGTTTTCGGCGGTGTCCTCCCCGGGGGACGGTGGTTGTCCCGGACAGGGGACCCCGCTGGCGGGTCGATCGCCGAGACCCGTTGTCACGTCTCGGCTTCCGGTCCTGGAACGCCCCTTGCCAGAAAGAGGGGTGTCACGGTCGTATCGAGATCGAGGATCCGGAGGTCATTCATGCCCCGCCGCCTCCCGACGTCCTTCGGGACCAGGCTTCTGCTGGTTGCTGCGGTCGGCCTCGTCGCGCCGGCGGTCGGGCCCCCGCCCGTCGCCGCCCAGGACGCCGACTTCCTCTTCCAACGCCCCCGCGTGAACCTCGGCCTCAACCTCGGGTGGGCCATGCCCCGGGCGGGGAGCGACATCTTCGAGGAGACCCGGAGCACGTTCACGGTGGACGAGGGGGCCTTCGACACCTTCACGCTCTCCGGCGAGCTGGCGTACCGGGTGAACGAGCGGCTGGACGTGGGGCTCGAGGTCGGCTACGACCGCAGCGAGGCGGACTCGGAGTACCGGGAGTTCATCGGGACCGACGACCGGCCGATCCTGCAGACGACCCGGCTCACCCGGCGGCCCGTCACGCTCAACGTGAGGGCCTATCTCAACGACCGGGGGCGTGCCGTCAGCCGGTTCGCCTGGGTCCCCGCCCGCTGGTCGCCATGGGTCGGAGCGGGGGCCGGGGTGGTGTGGTACAGCTTCGAGCGGGAGGGAGAGTTCGTGGACTTCCAGACGCTCGACATCTTCCGGGACTTCGTGGAGTCGAAGGGGAGCGGACCCACCTTCCACGTCATGGGCGGCGCCGACGTCTCGCTCTCACCGCGTTTCGTGATGACGGGACAGATACGATATTCATGGGCGAACGCCGAGCTCGACCCCTTCTACTACGAGGGGTACGAGGACATCGACCTCGCCGGTTTCCGGGCCACCGCCGGAATCAAGATGCGGCTATGAGCGCTGGGGGAACGATGATGGACGCGACGATGCCGAAGACGTACAGGGCCTTCCTGACCGGGGCCGCCGCCGTTCTGGCGGCGCTGGCGGTCGCGCCCTCCTCGGCGAGCGCCCAGGAAGACGCCCGCTGGCTCCCCTGGATCGGTTGCTGGGAATCGGCCGACCCGTACGCCGACGAGAGCATGATCTGCGTGCGGCCGGTCGCCGGCGGCGCGGAGATGCTGAGCCTGCTCGAGGGCGAGGTGGTCTCCCGGGAGATCCTCACGGCGGACGGTCGCCCCTCGGCCGTGGACATGGAAGGCTGCACCGGGAGCCGGACCGCGCGCTTCTCGGAGGACGCCCGACGGCTCTTCACGACCTCGGAGCTGACCTGCGAGGGCGAGTTCGACCGGAGCGGCCGGGGCCTCATGGCGCTTACCTCCCCTGCGAGCTGGATCGACGTGCAGGTGGTCGACGCCGGGGGCCGGGACATGGCCTGGGTGCAGCACTATCGTCCGGCCGCGCCGGACCGGGTCGAAGCCGCCGGGATGTCGGGCCTCGCGACGGGGCGGGAGATGGCGGTGCGCACGGCGCGCCGCGCCGCGGCGGCGGCGGTGGACCTCGCCGACGTGGTCGAGGCGAGCCGTGAGGTGGGGAACGAGGCCGCGAAGGCGTGGATCTCCGAGACGGGCGATCCCTTCGACCTGGACGGCGAGACGCTCGTGGAGCTGGCGGACGCGGGTGTGGCCCCGGACGTGATCGACGTGATGGTGGCCGTCAGCTACCCCGAGCACTTCGTGGTGAATCAGGAGGACGCCCGTCCCGAGCGGCTGGCCGACGAGGGCGGCTACGATCCGTATGCGCACCGGGTCCGCCTGGGAGTCTACAGCTACTGGGGCAGCCCGTTCTTCTACGACCCCTTCTACTCGCCGTACCGGTACGGGTACGGCTACGGATACGGGTACCCGTACGGCGGATCCTGGGGGTACGGGTATCGGCCCACGGTGGTGGTCGTCTCGCCCACGGGCCAGTCGGACCAGGGTCGGGGTCGGTTCGTGAGGGGTCAGGGCTACACCCGCTCGGGGTCGGGTAGCTCCGGAAGCCGTCCGGCCGTCCGCACCGGCGGCGGCTCCAGGCCGTCTGCCTCCGCCGGCTCGAGGTCCCGGGGAAGCTCCGGCAGCCGCGGCACCTCCACGGGGCGCACGGCCAAGCGGCGTGGCGGAGGGGGCGGGGGCGGTTTCTTCCCCTAGGACGGCGACCCGACGCCGACCTGCGCGGGGCGGGCCTCCACGGCTCGCCCCGTTTTCCTTGCATCCCGGACGAGCGGAGAGGCACCTTTCGATCATGGACAGGGTGAAGGAACCAGCCGGCTCCGGGCCTTGAGCGCCGTCCATCCGACCGCCTGGTCGCTTCTCCCCCTTCTGGCGGTCCTGGTGGTCGCGGCCGTCGCCCACGCCATCTGGGAGCAGCGGCGCGAACCGGGCGCCGTGCCCCTGCTGGCGCTGACCGTCGCCAGCGGGTGGTGGGCGCTGACCCAGTTCCTCCTGCTCAACCTGCGGCAGCCGGAGGCGGTCTTCGCGCTCACCCGCCTCCAGTACGTGGGTCTGGCGGCGGCGCCCTTCGCCTGGCTCTGGTTCGCGCTGGCCTACACCGGACGGTCCGGCCTCCTCCTGGGTCCCCTCGGGCTGGTAGCGTCCGTACCGGTGGCGGGGGTGATCCTCGCGCTCGGAGAGCCACGCCGCGGCTCGGCGTGGGTGGTTCAGGACCCCGTGGTGCCTGTGGGGCTCCAGTCTCCCGGCGTGGACGCCTCCCTCGGGCACGCCCTTCTGGCCGGGTACGGATACCTCCTCGTTCTGGCCGCCACCGGGATCCTGATGTGGCACCACGCCCAGTCGCCGCGTCAGCGGCGTCGCATCGTGACTGCCCTCCTGGCGCCCGCGGTCGTCGCGATCCCCCACCTCGTCTCGCTCTCCTACCTCGGGACCGGGGTCCGGCTCGACCTGACGCCCACCGGCTTCGCCCTGGCCAGCGCCGTGCTGGCCTGGGGCCTCCTGCGCGAGGGACGACTCGAAGCCGCCCCGGTGGCCCGGACGCAGGTGGTCGAGGAGATGCGCGACCCGGTCCTCGTCCTGGACGCTCGGGGACACATCGTGGATCTGAACCGGGCCGCCCGGGATGGGCTCGGCCTCGATGTCGAAGGCGATGTCCCCGTGGCGCTCGGCACGACGTGGGCCGCGGAACGACACCGGTCGGGTCGGCTCGCGCCCCGTCAGGTGACGCTCCCCGCTGCCGGTGGAGAGGAGCGGATCTTCGAGACGACCCTCACCGCGCTGACCCCCTGGAGCGTCTACGAGCGGACCGTGCTGGTGCTGCGGGACGTGACCGATCGCGTCCGCATGGAGGAGGAGCTCAAGGAGAAGAGCCATGCGTTGCGCGAGGCGAACGCGGAGCTCGAGCGCCTGGCCAACACCGACGTCCTCACGGGACTGGCAAACCGCCGTCAGTTCATGATGTCGCTCCGACGGGAGGTGGGGCGAAGTCACCGCTACGGCCGGGCCGTGTCGCTGATCCTCCTGGACCTCGACCGCTTCAAGGCGGTCAACGACACCTACGGCCACCCCGCGGGCGACAGCGTGCTGCGAGCCGTGGGGCTGGTCCTGAGGGACATCTCGAGGGAGATGGACGTACCGGCGCGGCTCGGCGGCGAGGAGTTCGCCGTCCTCCTGCCCGAGACCGACGCCGAGGGCGCCCGGGCGGTGGCCGAGCGGCTCCGAGGCAAGCTCGCCGCCCTGGAGCACACGGGACCGGACGGGAGTCGGTTCCGGGTGACGGCGAGCCTGGGGGTGGCGGAGCTCGCGGCCGCGGGCGGGACCGCCCCGAGGCTCCACCACGCCGCCGACCGGGCGCTCTACGAGGCGAAGGCCGGAGGGCGGGACCGGGTCGTGGCGGCCGAGGGGAACGGGGCGAGCGGGGAGGGGGCGGACGAGCCGACGAGCGACCGCACGCCCGGGCGGGGCACCGGCGCGATCACGGGATGACCGGTCCCCGGCAGCGGGGGGACGGTTCCTACCTGGCCACCAACAGCTCGCTCTGGATCCGGGGGAAGGCGAAGCGGGCGTAGTGCAACTCGTTGCCCGCGAAGTACGGGAACGACGTCGCCCGGAACGCCTTCCACGAATCGTAGACGGTGCGGAACGTGGCGTCGCCCGCCGCCTGCTCCTCGAGGTACGCGTTCGATTCCTCCCAGGCCGCCTCCAGGATCTCGTCGCTGAAGACCCGGAGGGTCACCCCCTCGTCCCGGACGAGCGACGTGAGCGCCCGTGGGTTCTCCACGTCGTAGCGCGCGAGCATGTCCTCGCACATCTCCTTCGAGACGCTCTCGAGCAGGAGCTGGTAGGCCTCGGGAAGCCGGTCCCACGCCTGCCGGTTGATCTGGAGCGTCGCGCTCAGCCCGGGCTCCCACCAGCCGGGGAGGTAGTAGTTCGGCGCGATCTGCTGGAAGCCGAGCTTCTGGTCGTCGTACGGGCCCACCCACTCGGTCGCGTCGATGGCGCCCCGCTCCAACGCGGGGTAGATGTCCGGCCCCCCCAGCACCTGCACGCTCACGCCCAGCCGCTGCATGATCTCGCCGCCGATGCCCGGGATGCGCATGCGGAGGCCGCGGAGATCCTCCAGGGTGTTCACCGGCTCGCGGAACCACCCCCCCATCTGCGCGCCCGTGTTGCCGGCGGGGAACTGGACGATGCCGAAGTCGGAGTAGATGTCGCGGAGAAGCTCGTTTCCCCCGCCGTGCCAGAGCCAGGCCATCTGCTGGCGGGCGTTCAGCCCGAAGGGCACCGTCGAGTCGAAGGCCAGGGCCGGGCTCTTGCCGATGTAGTAGTAGCCCCCGGTGTAGCCCGCCTGGATCGACCCCTGCTGGACCCCGTCCATCACCTGCAGCGCCGGGACGATCTCGGGGGGCGCGTAGACCCGGATGCTGAACCGCCCGCCCGTGAGCGCCGACACCCGCTCGGCCATGCGCTCCGCGGTCCCGTGGAGGATGTCGAGGATGGGCGGGAAGCTCGTGGCCATGCGCCATCTCACCTCCGGGCCCTGGACGGCGGCTTCGGCCGTGGCGACCGCGCCGGGAGAGCCGCCCTCGCCGCACGCGGACAGCGCGCCGGCTCCGGCCGCGGCGGCGCCGGCCTTGCGAAGGAAGTCGCGTCGCTCCATGACATATCCCGGTTCGATGGTGGGGGGGCGGAAGCGCGCCTCCGCCCGCCGTCGGCCCCTGACTTCTAACCGCTCACCGGGTCGCCGGCAAACGACCCCCGCCGACCCGCCCGGAACGCTCCCCGGAGAGGCCCGTGTCCCCCAGCGACTACCTGCTGCGCCTCATCGAGACGGTCGGGCTCATGCTCATCCGCCTGCGGAAGATGCTGGTCGGCGGCGAGGTCGAGCCGGGGGAGGCGGAGCGCCAGCTCCAGGAGGCCGCCGGCCGGAGCGGGCTCGACCTCGACTTCCTCTGTTCGCTCGAGCCGGACAGCCTGGTGATGCTGATGTCGCCGACGGGGGACGTCGAGCCGGGGCGGTGCTGGATCGCCGCCGAGCTCCTGTCGCTCGATGGACTCCGATGCCTCGCCGTCGATGATCCCGAGGGCGCCCGGGAGCGGCTCGTCCGGGCCCTCCTGCTCTACCGGCTCATCGACCCCGACGCCGTGCTGGCCCGGGGCTTTCCCGAGGTCCGGGAACGGATCGCCGAGCTGGAGGGGCTGGTTCCGGACGACTCGCCACCCGTATAACTTGAGCCAGCAACGCGCCGGCCCCCCGACGACCCGAAGGCGAGACCATGACCCGACCGAGGATCGAACAGCCCGCCCGCTTTCTGGTGGACAACGGAATCCTCTTCGAGATCAATCGACAGGTCCTCCACCCCCTCGGGCTGGAGCTGGATCTCCAGGTCGCGGAGGACGGGACGGTGTGCGAGCTCGTGCTCGAGGACAACCGGCGGATCCCCCAGCCGATGTACTTCACCCACGACGAGTTCGAGGAGGGCCGGGCGAAGTACGAGGAGTACATGCGCGAAGAGGGGCGCCGGAACATCCAGAAGCGGCGCAAGATCGGGATGGTCATCCAGACCGGGCCCAACCTTCCCCACCACATCCACGGGAAGCACGACGAGGACTGACTCGACGAGGGGAGTGGTGCGCGGGTGGAGGGAGAGGTGGTGTGAGGGACGAGAACATCCTCGAGTCGCTCGAGACGGACGCGGACCTGGAGCGTGCGCTCACCCGGCGGGGCGAGACCCTGGTCTTCCGGCACAGCCCCAGGGAGTGGCAGAGCTTCATGGCCATCGGACAGGTGCGTCGCTTCGCGCTCGACCACCCGGACCTTCCGGTCTACGTCGTCGACGCGGCGGCCCACCCCGAGCTCGCCCGGCAGGTCGGCCTCCGGCTGGGGGTCCCGGACGAGTCGCCGCAGGTGATCCTCGTCCGGAGGGGGCGACCGGTCTGGCAGGCGTCCCGGGAGGGCGTGCGCCACCCTGCCATGACGGCGGCCATCGCCGACTGAGGGTCCTGGCGTCCCGGCGACGGGTGCGGGATCTTACATGGCGTCGAACCGCGTTCCCCTTTCCGAGGCCGTGCCATGCTGCGCCGTCGCTTCCTCGCGTCCTCCTTCGCCGTCCTCGTCGGGGTCGTCCTCCTCCCGGCTCCCGCTCCGGCCCAGCAGCCCGAGGTCGCCGCGCCCCCGGTCCGGCTGGCGCCGGACGTCGTGCCCGGCGAGACGGCCCGGGCCACCGGCGGCATGGTCGTCTCGGAGCATCCCCTGGCGTCCCAGGCCGGCCGGGACGTCCTGGCGGCGGGGGGGAACGCCGTGGACGCGGCCATCGCCACGGGGTTCGCGCTGGCCGTCACCCACCCTTCCGCCGGGAACATCGGCGGGGGCGGCTTCATGGTCATCCGCTTCCCCGACGGTGGCACGACGGCGCTGGACTTCCGCGAGCGGGCACCGCTGGCGGCCCACCCGGAGATGTTCGTGGGGCCCGACGGAGAGTACTCCGCCGAGCTCCACCATCAGAGCCACCTCTCCGTGGGCGTTCCGGGCACGGTGGCGGGCTTCGACAAGGCGTGGCGACTGTACGGGAGCGTGCCCTGGGAGCGTCTCGTCGAGCCCGCCGTGGCGCTGGCGGACCACGGGTTCGAGCTGAGCGAGCGGCTGGCCGGGGGCTTCCGGTACCTCGTCGACCAGGGGCGGGAGAGGGGGTACGACGCCACCGTCGAGGCGTTCTCCCACGACGGTGAGCCCTACGCGGCGGGCGAGGTCTTCCACCAGCCCGACCTGGCCCGGACGCTCGAGCGCATCCGCCGGGACGGCCGGGACGGATTCTACCGCGGCGAGACCGCGCGGCTGCTGGCGGCGGAGATGCGTCGCAACGGGGGAATGATCACCGAGGAGGACCTGGAGCGCTACCGGCCGCGGGAGCGGACGCCGGTCCACGGGACGTACCGGGGGTACGACGTGATCTCCATGCCGCCGCCCAGCTCGGGGGGCGTGGCCCTGGTCGAGATGCTGAACATCCTCGAGGGCTTCGACCTGGCCGGCATGGGGAGGGGCTCGGCCGCGTACGTGCACCACGTGGCCGAGGCGATGCGGCGGGCCTACCGGGACCGGGCGCGGTACCTGGCGGACCAGGATCACTGGGACGTGCCGGTCCACCGGCTCACGAGCAAGGGGTACGCCGAGGGGCTCCGCGCCACCATCGAGCCCGGGCACGCCGACGTGTCGGATCCCCGGGACGTCGAGGCGGCGGCCGCCGCCACCGCGTACGAGAGCCCCGAGACCACCCACTACTCGGTCGTGGACGCCGACGGCCTGGCCGTGTCGGTCACGTACACCCTCGAGCAGGGGTACGGGAGCAAGATCACGGTGCCCGGCGCGGGCTTCCTGCTGAACAACGAGATGGGCGACTTCAACGCGCGTCCGGGCCTGACGGACGAGCGGGGCCTCATCGGAACCGAGCCGAACCTCGCGCGACCGGGCCAGCGGATGCTCTCGAGCATGACGCCCACCCTCCTCGCGCGCGACGGCGAGCTGGTGGCGGTCATCGGGAGCCCCGGCGGACGGACGATCATCAACACCGTGCTGAACCTCGTCCTCGGGATCGTCGATTTCGACCTCGGGATCCAGGACGCCGTGGACGCGCCCCGGCTGCACCACCAGTGGCTGCCCGACCGGTTGACGGTGGAGGAGGGGGGAGTGGACGAAGCCGCCCTGGAGCGCCTGGAGGCCATGGGCCACGACGTCCGGGTCCGGGGGTCCCAGGGGCTGGCCCATTCCATCATGGTGGACCCCGATACCGGCGACCGGATCGGGGCGCCCGACCGACGGAATCCGGACGCGGCCGCCGCGGGCACTCCGGAGGCCGAGGTAACGGGGTCCGTCGGACGCTGACGTTGCCGCTTCCGGGCCACGGCGGGCCCCCGCTTCCCCTATCCGTCGGAGCCGAGGGCCTCCACCGGCTCCACCCGGAGCGCCCGCAGCGCGGGGACGACGCAGGCCAGGGCACACACCGCCGTGACGCCGGCGCACCACGCGACCAGCCGCGCTCCGTCGACCCCGAGCGGAGGGGGGGCGCTCCGGGGAGGCGGCCTGCCCGGAGCCTCGCGTTCACCCCTCCACGTACGTGAGCCAGCCCCGGGTGTCCTCGCGCTCGCCCTTCACGATCTCCATGAATCGACGCTGGATGGCCAGCGTCACGGGGCCGGCCCGCCCGTTCCCCACCTCGATCCGATCGACGCTCCGGATGGGTGTCACCTCCGACGCGGTGCCGGTGAAGAACAGCTCGTCGGCGATGTAGAGGCTCTCCCGCGGCACGTGCTGCTCGCGTACCTCGTAGCCGAGCTCCCGGGCGATGGTGATGACCGCGTCGCGGGTGATGCCGGCCAGGGAGGTGCCGTCCAGGAACGGCGTGAGGATCCGTGCGTCGCGGACCAGGAAGAGGTTCTGGCCGCTCCCCTCGCTGACCAGCCCCCCGGGGCCGACGGCCACCGACTCGGCGTAGCCGTCGGCCATCGCCTCCATCTTCATGAGCTGCGCGGCGTTGTAGTGGCCCGCCGCCTTCGAGGCCACCGGGAAGGTGTTCGGGTGGGCCCGGAGCCAGCTCGACATCCTCACGTCGACGCCCCGCTCCAGCGCCCCTTCCCCCAGGTAGGTTCCCCACGGCCAGGCCGCGATGTACGTCTCCACGGGGCTCGCGACCGGGTTGAGCCCGGCCGAGCCGTACCCCCGGATCACCATGGGCCGGATGTAGCAGTCCCGGAGGTCGTTCCTGCGGACCGTCTCCAGGCAGGCCTCGGTCAGCTCCTCGGGCTCCCGCGCCGGCCGCATCCGGTAGATGGCGCACGAGTCGAACAGGCGGCGCAGGTGCTCCGGGAGGCGGAACACCGCCGGCCCCCGGGGCGTGTCGTAGCACCGGATGCCCTCGAAGACCGACGACCCGAACTGGACCGCCAGGGAGAGGAGGTGGACCGTGGCGTCCTTCCAGGCCACGAAGTCCCCGTCCTTCCAGATCCACTCGGCTTCGGTCAGGCGGGCCGAGGAGTGGGGGTCCGCGCCCCCGGAAGCCGGGCTCACAGCAGGCTCCGGATCCAGCCGCCGTCGACCGCGATCGACTGGGCGGTGACGTAGGACGCCCGCTCCGAGGCCAGGAACGCGGCCAGCGCCGCGAACTCACGAGGCTCCGCCACGCGCCCCGCCGGGACGTCCCGCGCCCAGCGCTCGAAGGCCTCCGCCGGTTCGATCCCCTCGTCGTCGGCGATCCTGTCGGCCAGCTCGTCCAGCCGCGCGGTGCGGGTGTACCCCGGCATCAGGTTGTTCACGGTCACCCCGTAGCCCGCCACCTCGTTGGCGAGCGTGCGGGCGAAACCGGTGACGGCCGCCCGGATCGAGTTGGAGAGCATCAGCCCGTCCACGGGCTGCTTCACGGCGATGGAGGTGATGTTGAGGATCCGGCCCCAGCGCCGCTCCTTCATGCCCGGCAGCACCCCCTTCACGAGGATCAGCGCGCTTTCCAGCGTGAGGTGGTACGCCCGACGCCAGGCGTCGAGGTCGTGCTCCTCGAAGGCGCCCGGAGGGGGTCCGCCGTTGTTCGTGACCAGGACGTCGACCCGCCCGAACGCCTCCAGGGCGCCGTCCAGCAGCGTCCGGGCCCCCGCCTCGGTGGACAGGTCGGCCGCGACGGGGACCGCCCGGACTCCGTGCTCGTCGGAGACCGCCCGGGCGGCCTCGTCCAGCGGCCCGGGGCTCCGCGCGTTCATCACCACGTCGCAGCCCTCGGCCGCCAACGCCTCGGCCACGGCCCGACCCAGCCCCGACGAGGAGCCTCCCACCAGCGCGACCTTCCCTCGAAGCCCCAGGTCCATGGCTACTCCCGCGCCTCGTGGAAGTACGTGTCCGTCCCGTCCAGCCAGTCGGAGCGCGGGGGCGCGAAGATGTCGACGTCCAGCGTGTCCTCCAGCGCCACCGCCTCGTGGGGCAGGTTGGAGGGGATGTGGAGCACCTCACCGGCCCGCAGCACCACCTCGCGGCCACCGTCCTCGCCCAGCTTGAAGCGCAGCGCACCCTCGACGATCCAGGTGAGCTGCTCGTTCTCGTGGCTGTGCTTGGGCACCACGCACCCCTCGTCGAGGTAGACCTGGGCCATCATCATCCGCTCGCCCGTGACCAGGCGGCGGGCCAGCGCGGGCGTGACCTGCTCGCGGGGGATGTCCTCCCAGCGGTGGATCCGGGCACCGGTGGCCCCGGCCGGGGCGCCCGTGGGTCGCTCGCGGTCGTCGTCGGCGTCGCGTGGCGCGGTCATGCTCCCTCCGGGGTGTCGGGTGGCTGCGAGAGGCCGTCCGCGGACGGCTTCACCGGCGGAGTGGCCCCCCGCGCGGCGGCGAGGGCCCGCGGACGGTGCTCCGGGGGCAATGGGCGGGTGGGGGAGGGGGATGTCAATGGCCGAGCCCCCGGCGGGGGGATCCCACCGGGGGCCCGGATCGCGGTTCGGTGCGGCGTGGGGCTCAGTCGCCCACCACGAACGTCACCTTGCAGTTGGTGCGGTACTTCGTCACCTCGTCGTCGTCGACGATCGCCTGGAAGTCCTGCACGTAGACGTTCTCGATCCCGCGAACGGTCTCGGACGCCTCCTTCACGGCGTTCTCCACGGCAGCCTCGAGCGAGCTTCCTTCCGACAGCACTTCAATGGCCTTCGCGAGAGACACGTCATCTCTCCTCGTCGAATTCGCTTCGTAGCGCGGTGCCAGGAGGTGGCAAGGCACGTGCCGTCGGGTCGGATGGAGCGGACCGGTGAGGTGGGAGGAGGCGGTGCCACCCGCGGACGATCCGACCCGCCGGGCGCTCCACGGGCGGGGGCCCGAGCGTCGCTCGCGCCCGTCCGGCAGGCGGAGCGTCAGCCAGTGCTCGCCCTCCACGCGGTCGCCCCTGACGCGGCCCGTCCACTCCTGCAGCACGATCGCTCCCTGGGCGGCCGGAGGCGGTCGCTCGATGTCGGCCTCGGTGGCGACCAGCCGGAGCGTACCGTCCCCGGCTCCGCCGTGGACGTACCAGATCGAGGCGCCCAGCCCGGGCAGCTCGAACGACCAGCGGCCCACTAGCGAGTCGCCCGCGGCCTCCAGCACGAGCGTCGCGTCCGCCTCCCGCTGCACGGTGATCGACCCGTCCCTCTCGGTACGGACGCCCGACGCCCACCGCGCCTCCCAGGTGCCCGTCGCGGGACCTTCCTGGGCGCCGGCCTCCGTCCTCGCGAGCCCCCACAGCGTTCCGAGGACCAGGGCCGGAACCGCGACCGCGAGCCGGGCGCGGGACACTACCTCTGCTCTCGCAGCGAGACGGCCGCGTCCACCCGGCTCGCGCGCCGCGCCGGGATCCAGGCGGCAAGGAGGCCCGCCCCGAGCAGGACCGCTGCGCCCGCGGCCAGCGTCGCGGGGTCCATGGGCCGCACACCGAAGAGGAGGTGTTCCAGCGCCTGCCCGGTGATGAAGGACACGGCGACGCCCGCGACCACGCCCAGGATCGCCAGACCCAGCCCCCGGCGCAGGACGAGGAGCACGATCCCCTCGGGCCGCGCTCCCAGGGCCTTCCGGATCCCCATCTCCCGGATCCGGCGGGAGACCCCGAACGAGACCAGGCCGTAGAGACCTACGGCCGCGAGGGCCAGCGCCAGGCCGGCGAAGGCGCCCGAGAGGTATCCGAGGGTCCGGGTCTCTCCCAGGGACGCGGCTACTGCCTCCCGGAGGTCCAGCACCGCCGCCACCGGCAGACCCGGGTCGTGGTCCGCGACGACCCGGCGCACGGTTCGCTCCAGCTCGGCCGTGCCGGCGCTCCGGGCGTGGAGCACGAGGACGGGCGACCACGCCCGGGCGAGGGGGTAGTAGACGGCCGGGTTGGGGTCGGACTGCAGGGACCGCATCTTCACGTCGTCCACCACGCCGACCACGGTCCAGGCCTCCCCCTCGGCGCCGAGGCGCTGGCCGAGGGGATCGCCGTCGGGCCAGAACATCCGCGCCAGGGCCTCGTTCACGACCACCGAACGCTCCGGCTCACGGAGGCCGTCGAGCGTCCGGCCCCGGACGAGCGACACGCCCAGGGTCTCGAAGTAGTCGGGGCCGACCATGATCCGCTCGGCCTCGAACCCCTCCGAGTCCGGACGGTCCTCGGGGCGCACGGTCGCTCGCGAGTGCCCCCCCACGATCGGAGCCTGATTCGCCACAGTCACCGACCCCACCTCCGGCGCGGCTTCGAGGTCGTCGAGTACCCCGCGCACGAAGTCCAGCCCGGAGTCCGCGTCGTAGCGCCCGGTGCTCCCGAGATCCACGAAGGCCACCGTCAGGCCCCGGGGCCGGAATCCCGGCTCCGCCACCCGGGCGTTGGACAGGCTCCGGCCGAGGAGGGCCGCCCCCGTGACGAGCGCGAGGGAGATCGCGAGCTGGACGACGACCAGGGCGTCCCGGACGCGGGTCCGCTGCGCTCCGCCGGTCGTGCTTCCTTCGCGCAGGGTGTCCGCCACGTTCCGCCCACCGGCGATCCACGAGGGCACGGCCCCGAACAGGAGGCCTGCGGCGAGCCCCACGGCGCCGAGCACCAGGTAGACCCGGAGGTCGGCTCCCACGGGCACCGCCAGCGCATAGGGTACCAGGGCCGGCAGGAAGGCTCCCGCGGCCCGCACGATCGGGACGGCCAGGAGCGTGGCCAGGGCGGCCAGGACCAGGCTCTCGATCACGAGCTGGCGCGCTACCCGGGAGCGGCCGGCCCCCAGGGCGACCCGCACCGCCACCTCACCCCGCCGGCCGGTCGTGCGGGCCAGGAAGAGGTTGGCGACGTTGGTGCACGCCAGCAGGAGGACCAGCCCCACGACTCCGAGCAGGAGGACCGAGAGCTGGCGCGCCTCGGTGCGCCCCCCCGGGTCGAGGCCCACCCCCGGGGCCAGGAGCACCCGGATGTCCTCGTTCACCGGGTCGGCCTGCCGCAAGCCGGCGGTCACCGCCTCCATGGCCGCCCGGGCCTCCTCGAGCGTCGCGCCGTCCCTCAGGCGGCCCACCCCGTCGATCCAGCTCCACCCCCATTCCTCGAAGGGCAGCCGGCCGAAGTAGCCGGGGTGCTGCATGGTGGGCACCCAGAGGGCGGGCGGGGTGCCGAGGGCCTCCGGACCGGAGAAGCCCGGCGGCGCGACCCCCACGACCTCGTAGGGGGCGGACCCGATCTGGACGGTCCGTCCGACGATCGACGGGTCGGCCCCGAAACGGCGGCTCCACAGCCCGTGGCTCAGCACCACGACCGGGTGCGCGCCCGGCGAGACGTCGTCCGAGGGCAGGAGGAGCCTCCCGAGGTGGGGCCGCACCCCCAGGACCCCGAAGAAGTCGCCGTTCACGCGCTGTCCCGCCACCTGTATCGCCTCCGGCCCCGTGCCCAGGACGAAGGCCGCCGTGCTGTATCCTCCCACCCCCGAGAAGACCTCCGAGCGGTTCCGGATGAGCTGGAGGGCCGGCCAAGACCAGTTGTCCCACCGGGGCGCCTGGTCGTAGCTGCGGCCGATCTGGACCAGGCGACCCGGCTCCTCGATGCCCGACGGGGCCCGGAACAGGAGTCCGTTGACGAGCGAGAAGATGGCGCCGTTCGCCCCGATTCCCAGGGCGAGGGTCACCGCCGCCACGAGGGTGAAGCCCGGGGTTCGGGCGAGCACCCGCACGGCGTACTTGAGGTCCTGCCACACGCTTTCCATCGTCCGCTCCTCCTTCCTCATCCACAGCGCGTGCTTCAAGGCCCCCGCGGCGAAGACCGCGGGGTGGGGCGAGCGGCCGGGAGCCTCGGCTTCCCGGGCCGCAGCGTCGAGCTCGGCCCTCCACTCCTCCAGCCAGGCCGCCCGCCGCTCCCGTGGCACCACGAGGGCGGCGACCCGTAGGATCAGCCGGGCCGTGGTCCCGGGGCGGGGACTCACGGACGACCCCGCCCGGTGGTGGGCGAGCCGGGACGCGAGGGACGTGGGAGCCCCGGCGCGGCTCCCGGACTCATCCGGCGTCCGGGACGGCGTCGGGGTCGATCCGACGGGCCACGCTCAACAGTCGCTCCGCCCCGGCCGAAAGCGCCTCGGCCCCGTCGGGGGTGAGCTCGTAGTAGCGACGCCTGGGCCGGCCTTCCTCCTCCGCCAATCCCTGGTCCTCCCAGCGGGACCGTACCAGCCCGCTCCGCTTCAGCCGCCCGAGCCCGGGGTAGACCGTTCCCGACGGGAGGCCCGTGGCCGCCACGATCTCCAGCCCGTAGTTCGTCCCGTCGCGGATGGCGGCGAGGATCTGGAGCGACGTGACTCCCAGCGGTCGAGGCATGATCGGGCTCGGCGGTGGAGGTAGAGTAGAAGTGCAAGGTAAGTAGTACTCATGAGGTAGGACTCCGTCAAGCGGCGGAGGGTTGCGTGCCGGGGATCGCACGGCTGTCCTCCCGGGTACGACGGGACCCAGCCCAACCGGAGGAACGATGGCGGAGAAGGTGAGGAAGTCCGAGGAGCAGTGGAGGGACGAGCTCGACCCGGAGGAATACCGCATCCTCCGGAAGAAGGGGACCGAGCCCGCCTTCACCGGCGAGTACTGGAACTCGAAGGAGTCCGGCGTCTACCGATGTCGCGCGTGCGGCGCCCCGCTGTTCAGCTCGGACACGAAGTACGACTCGGGGTCGGGGTGGCCGAGCTTCTGGGAGCCCCTGGGCGAGGAGGCCGTCGAGGAGGCGGAGGATCGGAGCTTCTTCATGCGCCGCACGGAGGTCCTGTGCGCCGCGTGCGACTCGCACCTCGGACACGTCTTCCCCGACGGGCCGGAGCCCACCGGTCAGCGCTACTGCATCAACTCGGCGTCCCTGAAGCTCGATCCGGGCCGCGACCCGGCGGCCGAGTCGACGGCCGTTCAGCCGCCGTCGTCGGTCGACCCACCGGCCGGCGCCGGGGACGAGCCCGCCCGGTAGACCACGGCGGTCGTCATGGGGCCGGTCTCCTGCTCCCAGAGCACCACACCCTCGTCGAGGTCGACGGCGGTCACACCGCCCGGGGCTTCGGGCCCGCCCTCCCAGGCCACGTAGGCCGTCCGTCCGTCGGGCGAGACGGCCACGTCGTGCGGGTTGCGGGCGTCGGACAGCGGCATGGCGCGAGCTTCCCCCGAGCGCGTGTCGACCACCGTCACCGTCGGCGTCTCCCGCGTGACCACCACGACGTACCGCCCCCGTCCCGTCACGGCCAGGTTCACGGGGCGCGCCCCCAGCGCCACCCCCCGGAAGAAGTCGCCCTGGGGCGTGTAGATCCCGAGCTTCTGCTCGTCGTACAGCGCCACGAAGATCCGGTCGCCCCCCGGAGCCCACGCGAGCCCCATCGGTCGCGACACGGGGTTGCCGGGGTTGCCCGAGATGACGTCCGGCGAGGTCACGATGAAGCGGTTCCGGACCTCGAAGGTCCCGCCGTCCAGGACCACCACCTCGTCGCCCGTGGGGCAACTCAGGGCCACCTGCGTGCCCTGGGCGTCGAACGCCACGCCGTAGGGCGTCTGGCACGGCGCCATGAGCCCCACCCGCTCCGATTCGAGGTCCACGAACGCCACGTGTCCCCGCTGCACCGCCTCGCCCAGGTAGTACTCGGTCACGACCGCCCAGTGGCCGTCGGGCGACAGGCCCACCCGCGACGCGTTGCGGAAGTCGGGCAGGGAGATGGTCCGCTTCGGCTCGCCGGACCTCCCGCTGAACTCCGCCAGCCCCGGAGGCCTGTGGCCCAGGACCAGGTACCACGCCGAGGCGTCCCCGGCCACCGCCATCCCGGCGGGCTCCTCGCGGGCCGATTCGCCCGAGCCGACCTCCAGCTCCTCCAGCAGGTCCCCGGTCGCGGGATCCAGGACCCGCACGTGATCGTCGTAGATCGAGGAGACCAGGAGAGCGTCGTCGGGGGGAAGCTCCGGGGCGTCACACCCGCCCAGCGCCGTCAGGCCGGTCAGCACGAAGGCCTGGAGAGTGCGGATGAGGCGTGTCGTCCTTGGGTGCATGGGGGTCTCGGGTCCTTGGGGTGTCCGCTTCTCGTGAGACGCTCAGCCTCATAGACTAACAGGCTGCCAGCCGCTCCGGAACGTCCCTCCCCGACGCCCGGTACCACGACCGGTGCCAGACATCACGGGAGATCGATGACGCATCGACACAGGCCCGATCCCACGCTCCTCGGCGTGCTGCTCCTGGCCCTGGGCCTCGGGGCCTGCGGCGGCGCGACCCCGCCTCCGGCGGCGGGGGAGAGCCGCGGAGCCGTTCCCGACCTCACCGGGACGAGGGTGATGGTCCTGCCGCCCCAGCGGGTGACCCTTCCCGGCGACGCCGAGGCGGAGCTGACGTTCGCCCTGGAAGGGCGTGCGCCCGGCGTCGACTGGGTGATGCCCGACGAGCTCCGCCGGGCGGCCGAGGGGTCGCCCGGGTACGACGTGCTCGTGGAGGGCCTTCCGGTGGGGGTGTTCGAGCGGGCCGAGGTCCGGCGGGTCGGAGACCCGCTCTACGGGTACCTGCGGCGCCTGGCGGCCCTCGTGGACGCGCGGGCGGCGCTGATCCCGGTCAGCGTCCGCTACCGCCCCGCCGATCCGGCGGAGTCCCGGGACGAGCCGGACCCCACGACGGCTCCCGCACCGGGGCGGGTCGAGGCCTCGGCCGCCCTGATCTCGGTCGTGAACGGCCGGGTCCTCTGGTTCGGCGTCGCCGGCGGGGAGCCCGGGTCCCGGTCCGATCCGGCGGCGCTGGCGTCGGCCCTGGACGCCCTGGCCCGCGCCCTCGGGCCGCCCGCCGGACGCTGAGGGTTGTGCGGTCCTGCCCGGGGCGCCGCGGTCCGGACGGCGCCGGGGCCCGGCGCGGGGCGGCGGGAGAGAGGGACCCTCTCCAGATCGGGGCAGACGGTCCGAACCGTCCGTGCGGCGCGTGCCCCGGGCACGAATCGTGATGGGTCGGGGGGCGTCGGAGCGTGACCTGTGGACCCGAGGTCGAACGAGGGCGGGAGATGAGCGGGAATAGATCGCGGAGCCGTGCGTGGCTCCCGGCGGTGGGGCTCGTGGTCGTCGCGTGCGTGGCGTGCCAGAGCAGCCCGGCGCGGGTGCCGAGCGCGGACGAGGTGGAGTCGCACTACGTGATCCCGTACCGGACCACGGTGGGGATGAACGGCAACGTGGCGGAGCTCGAGGTGACCCAGCCGGGGGACCAGCTGCGCCGGGGCGGCCGGTTGTGGGCCCGGGTCGGTCCCTACGTCTACCTCTTCAGCGAGGGCACGCGGGACCTGTTCGCCGACTACGGCGGCCTGGCGGCGGTCCGGGTCACGACCCGCACCCCGTCCGGGGCCATGGTCGCCCGGGCCACGCTGACCCGGGACGCCCTCAACGGAATCACCTGGAAGCGAGCGCTGAACATCTCCGGTCACGCCCGCAAGAGCGGGTCGCGGCAGCTCACGCTGCTCGAGGACCTGGTGGAATGGGGCGAGGACCACACCGAATACGAGTACAACCCCGACTACGCGTCCGTCCGGTGACCCGCTCCGTCCCCGCTCCAGGGGACGGCGGGAGGCCGCGGCGGAAAGGAAGCGGCGAAAGAAGCGATGTCCGACACCATTACCGTGATCCCGGGGGACGGCATCGGCCCCGAGGTCACCGGCGCCACCCTGAGGATCCTCGAGGCCGCGGGGGCGGACCTCGAATACGACGAGCAGCTCGCCGGCGTGACCGCCCTCGAACGGCGTTCCGATCCCCTCCCCGACGAGACCCTCGACTCGATCCGTCGCAACCGGACCGCGCTGAAGGGGCCGCTGACGACCCCCTCGGGCACGGGTTTCCGCTCGATCAACGTCGCGATCCGGAAGGAGTTCGATCTCTTCGCCAACGTGCGGCCCGCGAAGACCCTCGGTCCCGGGGGCCGGTACGACGACATCGACCTGGTCCTCATCCGCGAGAACACCGAGGGGCTCTACGTCGGAGTGGAGCACTACATCGGGATGGAGGGCGATGCGCGGGCGGCCGCCGAGTCGGTGATGATCATCACCCGCCACGGCGCCGAGCGGGTCAGCCGGTACGCGTTCGAGTACGCCCGCCGGCACGGGCGGGGAAAGGTCACGCTGGCCCACAAGGCCAACATCCTCAAGTACACCCAGGGCCTCTTCCTCGACGTGGCCCACGAGGTCGCCAAGGACTACCCGGAGATCGAGTGGGAGGACCGGATCATCGACGCCACGGCCATGTGGCTCGTTCTCGACCCGTACCGCTTCGACGTCCTCGTGATGGAGAACATGTTCGGCGACATCCTCTCGGACCTCATGGCCGGTCTCATCGGCGGGCTCGGTTTCGCACCCGCTGGCAACATCGGGGAGGATGCCGCCATGTTCGAGGCGGTCCACGGCTCGGCGCCCGACATCGCGGGCCGGGGCGTGGCCAACCCGACGGGCCTGGTCCTGTCCGCCTGCATGATGCTCGAGCACCTCGGTCGGGACGCGGTCGCCGATCGCGTTCGCGACGCCATCCGGGCGGTGCTGGACGCGGGGGAGGTGAGG
>JASFUL010000026.1:0-22167 GCA_050050315.1 Gemmatimonadota bacterium | reverse complement strand
GCCGGGACGACATCCGGCTCGTGGGCGTCAGCGCCGACGTGCCGCGGGACGAGCTGCTGCGGAACGCGAAGGAGCTGGCCCGGGGCGCGCTGGCCCTGGTGGGTGTGGAGGCGTCGGTCCCCGACCGCCTGGTGGACGCGGACGACGGCCAGGTGGGCCAGGGCTACGGGATCCCGACCCCTGAGTCCGAGGCGGCGACGGGCCTCTTCGCCCGGAGGGAGGGCATCGTGCTCGACCCCACCTACACGTCCAAGGCGGCCGCGGGTTTCGTGCGAGCCCTCCGGGACGGCCGCCTGGCGGGGGCGCGTCGAGTCGTCTTCCTCCACACCGGAGGTCATCCCGGGCTGCTGGCCTGAAGCCGCCTCGCCCGGCCCGACGACGGCGCCGATTCGTGGCGAAGCCACAGTGGCTCCGGTATCTTTGAAGGAGGATCGTCGGGCAGAACGCCCCGTCGCCGTCCCCCCGTCCCCCGCCACCATGACCGCCGCGCAGCTCCTCGCCCGTGTGCCGCTGTTCCACGCCCTGTCCCGGCAGCACCTCGACCGGCTGGCGGCGGCGACCCGGGAGGAGAGCCACGGACCCGGCGAGATCGTCGTGGAGATCGGAGAGCCGGGCCACTCCCTCTTCCTGATCGTCGAAGGCCAGGTCCAGGTGCTCTTCCCGGGTAGGAGCCGCGACTTCGAGCTCGCGCGCCTCGGGCCGGGGGACTTCTTCGGCGAGATGGCGGTGCTGAACGACAAGCCCCGGAGCGCCACGGTGCGAGCCGTCGAGGGGTGCCGGGTCATCGTGCTCTCGAAGGAGGACCTGCACGAGATCCTGCTGACCACGCCCGACGTCGCCGTCCAGCTCCTCGGCGAGCTGTCGGGACGACTCCGTGCGACCGACGAGCACATCGGCGATCTGAGCGAGAGAGCCACGCGCGACACCCTCACCGGGCTCCTGAACCGCCTGGCCTTCACCGATCGGCTCGCGGAGGAGTGCGACCGGACCCGTCGCTACGGGGACGATTTTTCGGTGCTCCTCCTGGACGTGGACCATTTCCGGAGCGTCAACGACACCTTCGGTCCCGAGGTGGGAGACCGGGTGCTGGCCTGGCTCGGTCGGATGCTCGAGGACCACACCCGGACCGCCGACACTCCCTTCCGGACGGGGGGCGAGGAATTCGCGGTCCTCTGCCCGCGCACGGGCGCCGGGACGGCCGGTGCGGCCGCCCTCCGTCTCGTGGGCCTCCTCTCGGACGCCCGTCCCCCCCTGGACTTCGACCTGAAGGTGACCGTGTCGGCCGGGTACGCGTCGTGCCCGGTTCACGGGAACGCGCCGGAAGAGCTGTACAGGTTGGCCGACCGCGCGCTCCTGCGGGCGAAGTCCAGCGGGCGCAACGGGGTGTGCGCTCCGGACGGCGGATCCATCGAGGAGGCCGCCGTCTGATCCCCACTCAGGAGGGCGGGGTCGGACCGCGCCGCGGCGGCTCCGCGCCTCCGCCCTCGCCGGACCTCAGCAGCACGACCCCCGCCACGATCATCCCGGCGTCCAGAAGCCCGATGAAGCGGTGGGGCCACGGCAGGAACAGCGTGAACACGCCCACCGGGACGAGAGAGATCGTGCCGCACAGGATCACAACCAGCGGAACGCGGCGGAACGCCGCCACGGCGCCCGACACGGCGAGCGCCGTGAAGATGGCCACGCCGACGAGAACCGGGGGCAGCGCGTCCTCCGGCAGGGGCCCGACGGGCATTCCCGGCGGCCCGGGCGCTCGGGCGGCGAGGTGCGCCCAGAGCCCTACGATCCCGACGGCCGAGAGAGCGGTCACCGTCTTCGCGATGCGTCGGAGGATCATGGACGAGACTACCCCCGGCCCCCGTCGCAGTGTCGCGGCGTCCCGGACGGCGTGGGGTCTCCGGGGGGGAACCGGGTGACGGCCGTCGCCCTCATCGGGTCCGCCGTGATCGGTGGGGGGCTCGTGGCTTTGATGTTCCTCGGCCGCCGGTCCGTCCGGCGCGGCGAGGCGCGCCGCATGGAGATCGACGAAGCCCACCTCCACGAGATCTTCGAGAGCTCGGACGAAGCCGCGGCCCTGGTGTCGGGAGACGGCCGGCTCCTCCGCGTGAACGAGGCGTTCTTCACGCTGTTCGGGTTCACGTCGGGTCAGGTGGAGGTCCTGGAGCTCGACGGGCTCCTCCCCTCTGGGGACGACGAGTGGTCGCCCATGGACGCGGTCCGTCAGGCCGCCTCGGGCGAGTCCACCTCGTTCGACTCGGTCGCCCGCCGTTCCGACGGATCCGCGGTGGAGGTGTCCGTCATGGTGGGCCCCGCGCGCGCTCCGGGCCAGCCCGCCGCCGCCTTCGTCCTGTTCCGGGACGACGCCCGCAAGTTCCTCGTCGAGACGGCCTTCCGACGCCTCGAGAAGGCACTCGACACCATGCAGCTCGGCGTGACCATCACGGACCTCGAAGGCCGGATCGTCTACACGAACCCGGCGGACGCGCGCATGCACGGATGGTCCCCGGAGGAGCTCGTGGGACGGGACGTGCGGGTGCTCGGTCCCGAGGCGCTGGCCCAGCGGCTCACCCCGGGCGAGATCGAGGAGCTCGGGACGTGGAGCCGCGAGAGCACCAACGTGCGTCGGGACGGCTCGGCCTTCCCCGTCCAGCTCATGTCCGACGTCGTGACCGACGCCGACAACCGCCCCATCGGTGTCGTGACGACGTGCGAGGACATCACCCAGCGCAAGCTCGCGGAACGGGCGCTCCGGGAGAGCGAGGAACGCTACGCGCTGGCCATGCGCGGAGCCGCCGACGGGTTGTGGGACTGGAATCTCGAGACGGGAGAGGTCTTCTATTCCGCCCTGTGGCGGGAGATGGTGGGGCTGGGCGAGGCCGACGTGGAGCCGACGATCGACACCTGGCTCGACCGCGTCCACACCGACGACCGGCGGGAGCTCGAGATCGCCCTCGCCGAGCAGCGGGCCGACCTCTTCCCCCGCTTCCACAACGAGCACAGGGTCCGCCACACGGACGGCTCCTGGCGCTGGGTGCTGGCCCGGGGGAGCGCGGAGCACGACCCCGAGGGGCGCGCGTACCGCATCGCCGGCTCCCTCACCGACATCAACGATCGGAAGGACCAGGAGGAGAAGCTCGCCCAGGAGGCGCTCTACGATCCCCTGACCGGCCTGCCGAACCGGGCGCTCCTGAACGACCTCCTCAAGCGGGCCATCGCCCGGCTGGCCCGCAAGCCCGACGACGCCTTCGCCCTGCTCTTCATCGACCTGGACCGCTTCAAGCAGATCAACGACACCCTCGGCCACCCCGCCGGCGACGAGGTCCTCCGCGAGGTCGCGCGCAGGCTCGAGAAGAGCGTCCGCCCCGGCGACGTCGTGACCCGGCTGGCGGGGGACGAGTTCTGCGTGCTCCTCGACGAGATCCGGGAGGACACCGACGCCACGCGGGTTGCCCGGCGGATCCTGGAGCGTCTCGACAAGCCGATCCGCCTGGACAAGCGGGCGGTGCTGACCGGGTGCAGCATCGGCATCGCCGTCAGCGAGCCGGGGATGGAGGACCCCCGGGAGATCGTCCGGAACGCCGACGTCGCGATGTACCGTGCGAAGCGCGAGGGGAGGAGCCGCTTCGAGCTGTTCGACCGGACCATGCAGGAGCAGGTGGTCGAGATGATCCGCCTGGAGGGCGAGCTCCGCCGGGCGATGGAGGAAGGCCAGTTCCACCTGGTGTACCAGCCCGTCGTGCGCCTCCGGGACCGCGAGGTCACGGGCGTGGAGGCCCTCGTGCGGTGGCACCATCCCGAGAGGGGCGTGCTGCCCCCGGCCGCCTTCGTTCCCGTGGCCGAGGAGACCGGGGTCATCGTACCGCTGGGCTGGTGGATCCTGGAGGAGGCCTGCGCCCAGATGGCCGAGTGGGCCGAGCGGTTTCCCACCATGCCGGACCTCTCCGTGAGCGTGAACCTCACCACGCGTCAGCTCCGGCACCCCGACCTGACCCAGCGGGTACGCGACGTCCTCGCTCGCACCGGCCTCGACCCGGGCCGGCTCCGTCTCGAGATCAGCGAGAACACGCTCCTCGACGACGCCGACTGGAACCATGCCGTCCTCGAGAGGCTCTCGGAGATCGGCGTGCGCATCCAGCTCGACGACTTCGGCACGGGCCCGTCCTCCTTCTCCTACCTGAAGCGCTTCGACATCTCGACGCTCAAGATCGACCGTTCCTTCCTCCAGGACGGCGGCCGTCCGTCCCGGCGGGCGGAGCTCGTCGAGGCCTTCATCCTGCTGGCCCGCCACTTCGACATCCCGGTGGTCGCCGAGGGGGTGGAGCACGATCTCCTCGACGCGCAGCTACGGGACTTCCGATGCGACCACGGCCAGGGTTATCTGTATCATGAGCCGCTGGAGCCCGAGGAGGTCGCCGCCCTCTTCGGGCACGGTGTTCCGCGAACCTGAGTCCGAGGGAAACCTCCCCCCCGGGCCCACGGGGATTTCCCGACGGCGTGGGCTCCGGATGCGCCGTAGTATCACGTTGCACGGGTGTCTCGAACCCCAGAGGAGGCAGATATGCGGACGCGTCGACTTTGGCCCCTGATGGTGGCCGTCGCCACCGCCTGCACGGGAGGGGACCAGGACGGCACGGAGGCCGAGATCCCGGCCGTCGATTCGACGGCCATGGCCGCCGAGGCGTTCGACCCCGCCGGCTTCGACACGGTCTCGTGGGAGTCGTCCGAGGCCGCGATCGCCCGGGGCGGGGTGGTCTATTCGTACAGCTGCGCCAGGTGCCACGGCCTGAAGGGATTCGGAGACGGGGGCTTCGTGCGGAACGGAGAGGTCCTCACCCCGCCGTCGTTCCACCAGGCCAACTGGGAGTACGCCGACGACCCGGCAGCCCTCCGGGAGATGATCTTCACGGGCGGCGAGAACGGGATGCCCCATTGGGGACTCGAGGGGCTGAAGTACCGGGACGTCGACGCCGTCGCCCGCTACATTCTCGAGAACCTCCGGGCAGGCGGCGGAGCGGACTGACCCGCCGCTACCCCGGCGTCCGGAACGGCCGGACGCGGGACGCCCCCCGACGGGCCCGGACCCGTCGGGGGGCGTCGCTTCCCTGCCCGGATCCGGCGTCAGTCGCGGACGTCCAGAATCCGGTCGATCTCCATGCTCACATCCCGGAGGTGGAGCCGTGTCATGGTGTCGGCCGCTCGACTCACCGCCCTGTCGACCCGGGCCTTCAGATCCACAAGCTCGCCGCGCAGAACCGGCCGGATGTCCGACTGCGACGGCTCGGGCGGCTCCGGCCCGAAGCTGGGCCCCTCGTCCTCCTCCGGGGGATGGAGCTGCGCGTCCACCGCGTCGAGCCACGCTCGCTGGAGGTTCCTCCGGTACACGTCGACCCGCACGGACCCGTCGTCGAGCTCGCCCCACACCCCTTCCCTCAGGTCGGCCATCAGGTCGGCCACCGTGTACATCTCCGACGGGTCGTCGGCCAGCGCCTCGTACTCGATCAGCCGCTGGAACCGGAACGGGTTGATGAGCACGCGCAGCACCCGAGTCTGCGCGTCCCGGATGCGCCCCACGACGCCCTCGGCCTCGATCCTCCGGAGGATCGCGGGGTCGATGAAGAGCGCGGGCGTCTGGAAGGCCTGCTCGTTCAGGAACGCGACGGCCTCTTCCTGACGCTCGCGGGACACCGGCTCGAAGCGGGCGCCGGTGCCGTACTTCTCCTGCGTGTCGGCACCGCCCACGACCGCGGCCACGTGGCCCATGTAGCGGCTCCACTGGCTCACGACGTTGCCGTAGAGCTCCTCGAGGAGCTCGTAGTCCCTTCCGGGGCGCTCGGCCACGTCGATCACCGATCGCATGACCCGGTCGAGGTTCCGGAGCCCCAGCTGGCTGGCGACGACCGCGTTCTGGTCGCCCACGGCCTCGGTCAGGTTGGCGGGATCGTTCGGGGCGTCCGAAGTGGTGAAGCGGAACCAGGGGATCGTGTCCTGGGCCCGGGCCCAGCGGTCGAGGGTCTCCCGTTCCTCGTCCGGCGTGTCGGCGTCCAGGATCGGACGGTAGCCCCAGCGGATCGCGAAGCGGTCGTAGGGACCGATCCGGGGGATCAGCAGCTCGGGCGGGATCGAGTCCTCCGGCTGGGCCACGTAGTTGAAGCGCGAGTAGTCCATCAGCGTCGCCACGTGACCGCCCATGCGCCTGAGGAACGCCTCGCTGCGGAGCGAGTCGACCGGATACATGGCCGACGCCTTCATGTTGTGGGGGAAGCCGATGGAGTGGCCGACCTCGTGGGTGACCACGTACTCCACCAGGCGCCCCATGAGCGAGTCCGGAAGCGGCAGGTCCCTGGCCCGGGGATCGAGGGGCGAGACCTGGGTGAAGTACCAGTCGCGCAGGAGGTTCTGCACGTTGTGGTACATGTTCACCTCCCCCTTCAGGATCTCCCCCGAACGCGGGTCGACGGTCTGCCCGCCGGTGGCGTTGGCCACCTCGGAGGGACGCCAGTAGATCACCGAGTGGCGGGCGTCGATCAGGGACCAGTCCTCGTCGTCCGCCGGCGCGTATTCCCCCCGGATGGCGTTCCGGAAGCCCGCCTCCTCGAAGGCCGTGTTCCACGCCTCGACGCCCGTCTTCACCCACGGCTTGAGCCACTCCGGGGTCGCCGGGTCGATCCAGTAGACGATCGGCTGCACGGGCTCCACCAGCTCGTCCCGCCGGAACGCGGCGGTGTCCGAGGGCTCGAGGCGGAACCGGTGCAGGTACTGGCGCTCCTCGGCGCGGTGCTCGTGGCGCCCGTAGTCGATGAAGTCGCTCGTGATCCAGCCCACGCGCTTGTCCTCGAGCCGGGGCCGCATGGGCTCGTCCGGTAGCAGCAGCATGCTCCAGTGCATGCGTACCGTGGCCGGCGCCGACTGCGTGCCGCCGCCGAACGGCGCGGGCTGGCGGACCTGCCCGGTCTGGGTCGCCTCGACCTCGAGGTTCCGGGGAAACGCCGCGACGTGCTCGATCCAGCTCCGATCCCGCTGGAGGCCGTCGATACTGCCCATCGCGTCGTTCGACGACGTGTAGAGGCTCGTGACGTCGACCACCGCCGCGCTGTCCGGCCCGAGGGTCTCGATGTCGAAGGCGGCCACGATGGGCCCCTTGCGCATCCCGGAGACCGCGCGCCAGATGGCGTCGCTGGAGTCGGCCACCGCATCGTACTCCTTCTCCCGCAGCACGACCCGGTCGTCCTGACGCTCCCACTGCACGATCATCCGCGGCCCCCCGCCGAAGAACCCGGTCGAGGCGGAGTTCTCTACGGGCCGGCCGATGAGGAGCATCTCGCGCCCGTAGATGGAGTCCGGGATCTCGTAGTAGAGGTCGTCCCCGATCCTGTGGGTCTTGAACAGTCCCTCGCGGGTCACCGCGTCCTCGGTGACGACCTCGTCGTAGGGCTCCATCTCCGACTCCCGGTCCCCCGCTCCGGGTCCGCCCGGCCGGCCCTCCTGCGCAGACGGGGGTGGAGCGGCGGTTCCGGCGCTCGTGAAGAGAGAGCAGCCCGGGGTCGCGACGAGGGTGGTGGCGAGGGCCAGAGCGGCGGACAGGGGACGTTTCATGACGCTCGCGGAGCTGGGGTGAGGCGACTGGACGAGGCCCCCGGCGGGGCCCCGTCCGGAAGGTAACCCGACGTGACGGAAACGTTGAGTCCCCGCCCGAAGCAACCCCGTTGACCGGATAGTGTCACAGAGATAGTATTGTCGAAATGACATGATCGAGCCGACGACCAACGACCCGGAGAGCGAGACGTGGGACCGAGACCGGAGAGCTTCCTGCCGCTGCACCCCCTGGAGCTGAGGATCCTCCTGGCGGTGATCGAGCGGCCGTCCCACGGCTACCGGATCGTGAAGGAGATCGAGGAGCACGCGGACGACGGCACCACCATCTATCCGGCCAACCTGTACCGGAGGATCCGGGACCTCCTCGGTCGGGAGCTCCTCGAGGAGTCCGAAGCGCCTCCCGACGAGGGCGACGTCGACCCCCGGCGGACCTACTTCGAGGCCACGGAGCTCGGACGGGCCGTGGCGCGGGCCGAACGGGCTCGACTGCGGGAGCTGGTGCGCGACGCCGATCGGGCGCTGGGGACGGCGTGAGACCCACGACGGAAGGCGGGGGCGGCGGAACCGGAGCACGGGTCTTCCGGCTCCTGCTGCTCCTCCTCCCCGCGCGTCTCCGGCGCTCGTGGGGAGGCGAGATGGAAGCGCTCCTCCGCCGTCGCATGGCCGAAGCGGGTTCCCGAGGGGCGCGCCTCCGCCTGTGGCTCGGGAGCGCGGCGGACGTCGTCGGGCAGGCGGTGAGCTTGCGGTGGAGGGAGATGCGGCACGGCAACGAGCGGAAGGAACCGGGAACGGCACGGGAGAGGGAGGGGAGGATGGAGAGGATCGGGAACGACGTTCGATACGCCGCGCGTGGGCTCCTCGGCACGCCCGTCTTCACGGTGGTGGCCGTGCTGACGCTGGCCCTCGGGGTAGGGGCCAACTCGGCGGTGTTCACGGTGGTGGAGTCGGTCCTTCTGCGCCCCCTCCCCTACCGGCAGCCCGATCGGCTGGTCGCGGTCTGGCCGGAGGCGAACTTCAACGCCGCGATGGTGAAGCGGATCGAGGCGGACGTCCCGGCGCTCGAGGACGTGTCGGGCATCGCGGGCTGGGAGTTCACGCTCGTTGGCGAAGGCGACCCCGAGAAGCTGGCCGGCGCCGCCGTGTCCGCGGACCACTTCGACGTGCTCGGCGTCGACGCGGCCGTGGGTCGCACCTTCCTGGCCGAGGAGGGCCAGCCCGACCGGGCCGGCGTCGTGGTGCTGAGCCACGACCTGTGGGTCCGCCGCTTCGGTGGCGACCCGGCCACGGTCGGTCGGACGGTGCGGCTGGGAGGGCACGACTTCGACTCGCGCACCGTGGTGGGCGTGCTGCCCGACGGATACCGGCCCGTGGAGGGCAGCAGGGTCGACGTGTGGGTGCCGCTCCACGGCGACTCCGCCAGGTCGGCGGGCGAGGACAACTCCTGGTACGTGACCTGGAGAGTGGGGCGACTGGCGCCCGGGGCGACCGTGGAGCAGGCCACCACCCAGCTGCGCGCGGCCGCGCGGAGGCTCCAGCCCGAGGTCTCCTACAACGTCCAGGAGGAGGACGTCCGCACCGCGTCGGTCGCCCCCCTCAGGCAGGCCCGGGTGAGCGATCTGGGGCCGACCCTCTGGATCCTCCTCGGGGCGGTCGGCCTGGTCCTGCTGGTCGCCTGCGCGAACGTGTCGAACCTGATGCTGGCCCGGGGAGAGGCGCGCCGTCGGGACCTGGCCGTGCGCCAGGCTCTCGGCGCCGGCGGAGGTCGCCTGGCCGGCCAGCTGCTCGTCGAGAGCCTGCTCCTGGGGCTGGTCGGGGGCGGACTGGGGATGGTGCTGGCCGAGCGGGGCACGGCGCTCCTCGTCTGGCTGGCCCCCGAGAACTTCCCCCGGGCGGACGAGATCGCGGTGGACGGGTCGGTCCTCCTCTTCACCCTGGCCGTCTCCCTGCTGGCTACCGTCCTCTCCGGCCTCGCCCCGGCGCTGCGCGCCGCGCGACGGGACCCGGCCGACGCCCTCCGGGGGGCGGGACGGGGCGCGACCGGTGCCCGCGCCGCCCCCGCTCTCAGCCGCTGGCTCGTGAGCGCGCAGATCGCGACGGCCGTCCTCCTCGTGACCGGGTCGGGCCTCATGCTACGGTCGCTGGTGGCGCTCCAGGACGTCGACCCGGGCTTCGAGGCGCAAGACGTGCTCGTCTACCGGCTCAGCCCGCCGGACGGGCGGTTCGCCGAGGGCCCCGACTACGTGGAGTACTACCGGCGTGTCATGGAGCGGCTCGAGGCCGTACCGGGGGTGGTCTCGGTGTCGGCCATCCACCTCCTCCCGCTCACCTGGTCCAACTGGGCGCTTCCCACGTACCCCGACGGGGTCGCGGCTCCCGAGGACATGTCGGATCCGAACTTCCGAGTCGTCTACCCCGGCTGGTTCGAGACGATGGAGATCGGCCTGGTGGCGGGCCGGACCTTCACGGACGCGGACGGCCCCGACGATCCCCGAGCGGCCGTGGTCAACCAGGCCTTCGTCGAGCACTACTGGCCCGGTGAGGAAGCGCTGGGTCGCGACGTCCGGCTGTTCTCGGCGGCCTCCTCCCCGTATCGGGTCATCGGGATCGTGGACGACGTGAATCAGCACGCCCTCGACTCGGAGCCGCGCCCCGAGATCTACCTGACCCACCCCCAGTGGCCCAGCAAGATCGCCATGTGGATCGCGGCCCGCACGGAAGGGGATCCCATGGCGCTGGCGCCCGCCGTGCGGCAGGCGACGTGGTCCGTCGATCCGGAGGTCCCCCTCTCGGGCCTCGACCGCATGAGCGACGTGCTGGGACGGTCCGCGGGGGGAACCCGCTTCGTCACCGTCCTTCTGACGGCGTTCGGTGGCCTGGCCCTGCTCCTGGCCATGGCGGGCGTCTACGGCGTCACCGCCTACACGGTGACCCGGCGCGTGCCGGAGCTGGGGGTCCGCATGGCGCTGGGCGCGCCCCGGGCGTCGGTGGTGCGGCGGTGCGTGGCCCGGGAGGTCGTGTCCGTCGCGGTGGGGATCGCCGCGGGCCTGGCCCTCGCCCTCCCGGGAAGCCGCCTGGTCGAGACGCTCCTCTTCGGCGTGGACCCCACCGACCCGGGAACGCTGGCCGGCGTCGTCCTGGTGCTGACCGGCACCGCGCTCGCCGCGACCTGGCTCCCGGCCCGCAGGGCCAGCCGCCTCGACCCCGCCCGGGTGCTACGGCAGGAGTAGCGGGTCCCTCGAGAACGGGGGCGCGCCGCGTCGGGAGCGCCGACCGGCGTCGGCACCCGGACGCCGCCGCCTCAAGGCCGGACGGCGATCCTGGCCACCTCGGGTCGGACGAGGCGCTCGAAATCGGCGTACGGAATCCGCATCAGCTCCGTGTGGCTGCCGGCATTGAAGACGATCTCGTCGTCGTCCCGGAGCTCCGTGTCGACGTAGACGGGCATCTCCCAGAGGTTGCCGAAGGGCGGCATGGCGCCGGCCTCCACCCCGGGGAAGCGGTCCCGGAACTCCTCCTCGTCGGCCAGCGTGACGTGCTCCCCTCCCGACGCCTCCTTGAGGCGACGCAGGCTCACGAGGGCGGAGGCCGGGACCACGGCCATGGCGAGCTCGCCGTCGACCTTGATCATCACGGTCTTGGCGAACTCCTTCCCGGGCACGTGGACGGCCGCCGCCGTCTCCTGGGCCGTGAAGGTCGGGTCGTGCCGGAGGATCTCGTAGGGGACTCCGTTCTCCCGCAGGAAGTCCTTCAGCTCGCGGACGGGCATGTGCGCCTCCGGAATGGGGCGCGGAGGGCCGGGGCGACGGTCACCCCGGCGGGGCCCGCGGGTCTCGCCCGGGTCTTTCCTGGGAGGGGCCCTGTCGCGGGTCCCTGCTCCGCGACGTGCACCGTGGAGGACCGCCGACGCGCGCCACGGCCCTCGCCTCAAGATACGTCGGACCGGCGTCCGCCCGCACCCCCCGTGCCCTCCTCCTCCGCCTACCCCTCGAAGGCCTCCAGGACCTCCAGCACGCGGTCGATGTCCGCCTCGGTGTGATCCGCGTTGACCTGGCAGCGGATCTCCTCGTCCCCCTTCGGCACCACCGGGTAGGCGAGCCCGGTGACCAGGACGCCGTGGTCGAACAGGTGACGGACCATCGCCCTGGTGCGGGCCGTGTCACGGATCATGAGGGGGACGACGGGATGCTCGCCGGGAATGGTCTCGATGCCGATGCGTCCCAGGCCCTCCTCGAACCGCTTCGTGAGGCTCCGGAGCCGCGCCAGGAGGCTGCGACCCCCGTCGGAATCGAGCAGCTCGAGGCTGCGCAGGGCGGCCCGGGCCTCCCCCGGGGTGATCGGATTCGAGTAGATGTACATCGGCGACGACTCGCGGAGGAAGCGGATCAAGGACCCGCTCGACACCACGTAGCCACCGTTGACGCCGAAGGCCTTGCCCAGGGTGCCCACGAGGACGTCCACCGGGTCGCCACCCGCGTACTCCTCGACCCCCCGACCGGTCTCGCCGAACGCTCCGACACCGTGGGAATCGTCCGCGAGGCTCACGACGTTCTCCTCGTAGTCCGCGTCGTGAGCGCCACAGACCTCGACCAGCCGGTCCAGCGGCGCGTGGTCTCCCCGCATGGAGAAGATCCCGTCGGTCACGACCACGGCGCGCTTCGCCCTCCCCTTCCACGCCTCGAGGGCCCGGTCGAGCCCGTCCATGTCGTTGTGCGGGTAGATCTCCTTGCCCGCGGGCCGGGCCAGGCGCATGGCGTTGATGATGCAGTTGTGGTTCAGCTCGTCGCTGATCAGCACCGTCTGGTCCGTGACCAGCGGGGTGATGGTGCTGACGATAGTCGCGTAGGCGCTCGAGAAGATCATCGCCGCCCCGCGCCCGTGGAACTCCGCGAGGCGCCGCTCGAGATCGACGTGGGCGTCGTAGGTGCCGCTGATGAACCGGACCGCTCCGGGCCCCGCTCCGTAGGCTCGGGAGCCCTCTTCCTCGGCCTCGATCACCTCGTCCCGCAGCCCCATCCCCAGGTACGAGTTGGAGTTCATGCGGACGAACTCCTTCTCCCCCTGGCCCTCGAGGAGGAAGCGGGGGCCGCGGTCCCCCTCGGCCCGGCGCACCTCGACGACGACGGCCTCGTCGCCCTTGGCGGTCCCGGCCCGTTCGAGGCCCTCCACGTGCTCGTCCAGCGCTCGGTTCAGGCGGTCCAGCGGCATGGTCGTCTCCTCGGGTTCGGTTTCGGGCCCCGCCACCCCCCGCCCTTCCACCCCAAGATGGCGCCGACGGCGGGCGATGACATGGCGCGAAGCGGCGCGCTCAGTCGCTCTCGATCGGCTCCGGCACGCCCCGCTTGCGTCGGATGTTCTCCAGCATGTCCTCGGTCATGGCGTCGAGGCCGTACTCGGCCTCCCATCCCCACTCGCGTCGCGCCGCCGCGTCGTCGACCCGTCGGGGCCACGACTCGGCGATCGCCTGCCGAACGGGATCCACCTCGTACTCGATCTCGAATCTCGGGACCCGCTCGGCGATGGCCGCCGCCAGGTCCTCGGGAGCCAGCTGCATGGCGGTGACGTTGAACGCGTTCCGGTGCTCCAGGCGACCGGGGTCGGCCTCCATGACCTCGATGGCCGCCCGGACCGCGTCGGGCATGTACATCATGTCGAGCTGAGCGTCCGCGGCCAGGAAGCAGGTGTAGCGACCCTCGTCCACCGCGTGCCAGAAGATGTCCACCGCCCAGTCGGTGGTGCCGCCCCCCGGCGGGGCCCCGTGGGAGATGATCCCGGGGTAGCGCACCCCCCGCGTGTCGACCCCGTAGCGGAGGTGGTAGTAGTCGCACAGCAGCTCGCCGGAGACCTTCGTCACGCCGTACATGCTCGTGGGGCGCTGGAGGGTGTCCTGGGGCGTCGGATCCGGGGGCGTCCCGGGCCCGAACGCCGCGATCGAGCTGGGCACGAAGACCGCGCACCCCTGGTCCCGCGCCACCTCGAGCACCGCGACGGTGCCCCCCATGTTGACCTGGTAGGCCAGGCGGGGGTCCCGCTCCCCCACCGCCGACAGGATGGCGGCCAGGTGGTAGATCGTGTCGGCGTGGAAGCGGACCGCGGCCGCCCCCACGGACAGGGCGTCGGTGGCGTCCAGCAGCTGGAACGGACCCCCGTCCATGAGCTCGTCGCCCGGCGGTCGGATGTCCGTGGCCAGGACGTTGCCGTCGCCGTAGCGCTCCCGCAGCGCGGGGACCAGCTCGGAGCCGATCTGACCTCCGGCCCCCGTCACGAGGATGCGTCTCACCGTTCCCCCTCTCCCGGCGGCAACCCGGGTCGATGCCAGGTTCACGTCGTACGCGGGGGCGCTCGCTCCGCCGGTCCGGCCGCGGACCGCGACTCGAAGCCCGGCCGGAATATAGGGGAGGGCGCTGGAGGGGCGAACCGCCGGCGGCCCCTCCGTCACCGCGCCGCGGGGCCGCCCCCAGGATCCCCCAGGTCCCTTCCGGTGACCCGCCTGCGGATGACCCGGCCGCGGGCGTCGCGGACCACCACCTCCGTCTCCACGTGCCCGTCCACCTCCCACTGCTCGTGCACCACCGACGCCCCCTCCAGGCCCACGTCGAACGCGGCGGTGAGCTCCCGGTAGACCGACTCGAAATAGGGGCGCGGGACTTCCTCGACGAGGGGCTCCTCCGGGCGGGCTCCCTTCAGCTCGGCCACCGCGTCCTCCACCCCGGCCCGGCCGCTCGTGACCGCCCCGACGAGGGCGCCCAGGTCGAATCCGTCGGGCAGGACGCGGCCCGGGTGCGCCAGGTGCTTCAGCCCCGCCGCGTGGAGCGTGGACAGCCCGTCCACCCGCTCGGAGGCCCGCCTCATCTCCTCCCGGCGGTCGGCCAGCTCGCCGGTCAGGCGGTCCAGCTTCGCGCGCAGCGCCTCCAGCTCCTGGACCAGGCCGTCGTCCCGCGGGTCGGGCGTCGAACGGGCCACCGCCTCGAGCTCCCGGAGGGTCTTCCCCTTCAGGTAGTCGCGGTGCATCTCGACGGCCTCCTCGAAGTTCCGGCCCCGGCGGGCCTCCACGGCCCGGAGCTCGCGCTGCACCGCGTCCCGGGCCGCGACGGATCGGTCGAGCTCCGCCCGCGCCTCGGTGGCGCGCGCTTCCAGCTCCGCCCGACGCTCGAGCAGCGGGAGGAGCCCCTCGGCCCGGGCGACCTCCTCCTCCAAGGAGTCCACGGCGGCCTCCAGCTCCTGCGCCCGCCGGCCGAGACGGTGGATCTCGGCGCCGAGCTGGTGCGGACCCAGCTTCAGGATGCGGTAGTTCCGGGCCAGCGTCTCGTAGCCGATGCGTCGGGCGAGCCAGCGGTCCAGGCGCCGGGTGAGGGGGCCGGCGTCGTAGGCGGGACCGCCCCAGTCCCGGTCGTGCAGGTAGCGGAACAGCCGGTCCCTCTCGTAGCGCGGCCGCTCGGCGGACGCGGCGGCCGAGAGGCGCTCGCGCCTCTTCCGCAGCCGCTGGCGCAGCGCCATGAGGGCCGCGTGCTCCTCCGCCCGTTCCGTGTGGGCGGCGTCTCCGTCCAGCACCGCCTCCACCTTCGCCCGGGCCTCGTCGAGGCGTGTCCGGAGCTCTCGCCCGTCCTCCTCCAGGCCGGCGACCCGTGCCCGGGCCATCTCCACGCGCTCCCCGGCCCGAACGGCCTCCTCGGAAAGCCGCTCCCGTCGCTCCTCCTGGGCCCGCAACGAGCCCTCGAGACGGCCCCGGAGCTCGGCGAATCCGCTCGCGACCGCCGTGGGCGAGAGCTCGGGAAGGTAGATCCGCGACAGCTTCTCGAAGATCCGGCCCTCGGCGTCGATCAGCGCCTCGTGCCGGGCCTCGACCTCCCGCAGGGCCTCCAGGGCGTCGGCGTAGCGCCCGTGGGACTTCTCGAGCTCCCTCGCCAGGTCACGGAGGACCGCCCGGCCCCTCAGCACCGTGTCGTCATGCTACAGGAGCAGGACGAGCAGCGCCGCCGCGATCAGCGTCGCCACGCCGGCGGCCACGGCCGCCGCCGCCCGGCGCCGCACCCAGAGATGGGCGAGGAATCCCCGCCGCGACGCCGCCGGGTAGCGGAGGGCGTCCACCAGCTCCCGCTCGAGGGCCTCCTCGATCTTCGCTTCCGAGGTGTCCTCCCGGGTCGCCTCCAGGGTCTCGCGGGTGGCCTCGACCAGGGCCTTGCGGTCCGATTCGAAGTAGGAGCGGACCAGCGTCTCCGGGTCCCGGGTCTCCTCGAGGGAGCGGACGACGCGCTCCACGATCTGGCTCCGTGGGTCGGTCACGGCGACTCCTCGAGGCTCGGGGACACCGGTGGGCACCACGCCCCCGAGGTGCCCGACGGACGGGCCCCAATATAGGGACCGGCCGCCCCGGACGCCGGGACCAGGCAGACGCGGCCTTTGCATTTATGGCAATAACTGCTATAGATGGTATCGCGTCATCCGCAACCTCAGGAGCGAGCCATGACCGGAGAAGCCCGACCCGACGCGTTCCTGCCGCTGGGGAACCTGGCCTTCCACGTCCTGCTGGCGCTGGGCGAGGAGGACGCCCACGGCTACGGCATCATCAAGGACGTCGAGGCGCGTAGCGGGGGCCACGTGAGCGTCCGCTCGGGGACGCTCTACACCACGCTCCACCGTCTGATGGAGGACGGGCTGGTGGCCGACGCGCCGACTCCGGAGGGGGCCTCGGTGGACCGACGCCGCAAGTACTACCGCATCACCGAGCTCGGGCGCAGGGTCGGCGCCGCGGAGACCGAGCGCCTGGCCACCCTCGTGCGGGTCGCCCGGGAACGACGGCTCGCACCCGAACGGGCGTGAGGAGGCTTCTCGAGGGCCTGTTCGGCCTGGCGATCCGGGCGTTCCCGGGGTCCTTCCGCCGGCTCCACGGACGGGAGCTCCGGGAGACGTTCCGGGACCGGATGGAGGACGCGGCCTCCGCACGGGGTCGCTGGGGGATGTTGCGGGTCGCCCTTCCCGAGATCGGGGACGCGACGGCCCGGGGCCTCCGGGAGCGGTTCCGGAGGGGCGCGAACGGGAGCACGGAAGGCCACTACGGGACGACGACGGGAGGAAGGGAGATGCTGGAGACCGTGGCCCAGGACGTTCGACACACGCTGCGATCGTTGCGCCGCCAGCCCGGCTTCGCGGCGGCCGTGCTCACGACGGTCGCGCTGGGCGTCGGCGCGAACGCCGCGATCTTCACGGTGGTGGACGCGGTCCTCGTGCGCCCGCTTCCGTACCCGGAGGCCGACCGCCTCGTCCGGATCTGGCCGGCGAACGTCCGGGAGCAGGTCCGGGAGACCTACGCCTTCTCGGTCCCGGACTTCGAAGACTGGGCGCGGGCCTCGGAGGTCACCTCGGCCATGGGGCTCTATACGACGCTCCCGTCGGACCTCGTGCTGCAGGGCGACGGTCCGGCCGAGGAGATCGAGACGGCCTTCGTCTCCCCGGGGTTCTTCGAGACCATGGGCTCGGACCCGCTCCTCGGCTCCTTCCCGACGGTCGCCGACCGGGACCGCGACCCGTTCGTGGTGGTCCTCTCCCACGGCGCCTGGCAGCGCCGCTTCGGGGCGGATCCCGGGATCGCGGGCCGCCGGATCGTTCTGAGCGACCGGGCGTACACGGTGGCCGCCGTGCTGCCTCCGGACTTCTCGTTCCCCTCCCGACGCGTGGAGGTGTGGACGTTCCTCTCGACGATCCCCGCATCGTCGATCCCGATGCAGTACCGGTCGGTGCGCTTCCTCGACGCCGTGGCGCGGCTCGCACCCGGGGTCGCCCCCGAGGTGGCGCGCGACCGCCTGGGCGGGGTGGCGAGGGCCGTGCGCGAGGACAACCCTGACAGCAACGAGTCGCTGAACGGCGCCGAGGTCCGCCCGCTGCGGAGCGCCATCGTGGGCGACGCGCGCACGCCTCTGCTCGTCCTCGGTGGAGCCGTCACCGTCGTCCTCCTCCTGGCGTGCGCGAACGTGGCCAACCTGCTCATGGCCCGAGGCAGGGACCGGGAGTCCGAGATGGCGGTGCGGGTCGCGCTCGGGGCGGGACGGGGCCGCCTGGTGCGACAGCTCCTGGTCGAGAGCGTCACCCTGGCCCTCCTCGGAGGTGCCCTCGGGCTCGGGCTGGCCGCGCTCGGCGTGCGCCTCCTCGGCGGCGCCGTGAACGCGCTGCTGCCGGCGCCGATCCCGTCATCCCCGGACCTCCGCGTGGTCCTCTTCGCGTTGGCCGTGTCGGTCGCGACCGGGCTCCTCTTCGGCGCCGCGCCGGCCCGTCGCACGGACCCGACCCGCCGGACCCGCGCGCTCCGCGGCGGGCGGGCCACGGTCGCCTCCGGACACGCGCTCGTGGCGGTCCAGGTCGCGCTCGCCGTGGTCCTGCTCGTGGGCGCGGGGCTCACGGTTCGAAGCCTCGCCCGCCTCGCGACGGTGGACCCGGGCTTCGAGCCCGAGGGTCTCGTGGCGGTCCACCTGACCGCTGCCCAGTCCCGTTACCCGGAGCGGGCCGACTACCTCCTCTTCCAGGAGCGGCTCGAGGAGCGCCTGGCGGCGATCCCGGGCGTCGCCTCGGTGGCGTCGATCCGACACCTGCCCATGCGGGGCGCCGGCGAGCGGGTGGACTGGCAGCTCGCGGACGCGCCGCCGCCGCCCGAGGGCGAGGAGACGTTCCTCCAGGCGATCCAGGTGACGCCGGGGATCTTCTCCGTGCTGGGCACGCCCGTGCTGCGGGGCCGCCTGCCCGACGAGCCGGATCCCGAGGGCACACCGCGCCGGATCGCCGTGAACGAAGCGCTGGCCCGGGAGATGGGCCCCGGCGATCCGCTCGGACGCCGGATCGTGTTCTACGGTCAGGAGGCGGTGGTCGCCGCGGTGGTCGCGGACATCCACCACCTCTCGCTGAACGAGCCTCCTCCGCCCGCCGCGTACGTGGTCCAGGGACCGGCGGACGCCCGCCGGGAGTTCAACGTGCTCCTCCGTACGGAGGGCGACCCGCTGGCGCTCGTCGGCCTGGCGCGGTCGGTGGTCGCGGACCTGGATCCGGACCAGGCGGTGACCGACCTCGGGCCGGCCGAGCAGGCGATCCGCGAGTCCCTGGGCCGCCCCCGCGTGGTGTCCCGCCTGCTCACGGCCTTCGCGGCGCTGGCGCTGGCGCTCGCGGCCATCGGCGTGTACGCGGTCGTCTCGCATACGGTGGGGCGTCGCGTGCGGGAGATCGGGATACGGATCGCACTGGGGGCCGGGGCCGGGGGCACGGTGGGCATGGTGGTGCGTGAGGCCATGGTGCCCGTCCTCGTCGGCGTCGTGGCCGGGCTCGGCGCCGCCGCCCTGGCGAGTAGGCTCCTGGCGGACCTGCTGTTCCGGGTGCCCCCGCTCGACCCCCTCACCTACGCAGCCGGGGGTCTCGGGCTCGCCGCGTGCGGGCTGGCGGCGGCCCTGGTGCCCGCCCTCCGGGCGGCCCGGGTGGACCCCGTGGAGAGCCTGCGGGAGGCGTAGGAGGGCCGCGAACCGGCTCAGTTCACCGTCTGGTATCCGCGCACCCGGAGGATCGCCCGCGCCGTCATCGCCGAGAGCGCGAAGTGGAGGGAGCCGTCCAGCTCGTCGGGGGGAAGCCCCCGCGCCATGGCGCTCTGACCGCACATGTAGAGCTCGACGCCGGCGTCGGACAGCGCCCGGATCAGCTCGAGGTTGGCGTTGTCCACGCCGTAGCGCTCCCGGAAAGGCCCCTCTCGCAGCGCGTCCTTGGCGGCCTCGCCGTGGATCACGACCGCGACGTGCATCCACTCGACGGGCACGCCGTCCCGGGCGTGCATGTTCAGGAAGCGCGCGACGGTGTTCAGGTACGGGTTCACCGTTCCGGGCTCTCCCGACCGGGCCACCTCGAAGACCACGCGGTATTCCCGGTCCACCGGCGTCTCCACGTCCTGGAAGGGGACGTCGTAGACGGCGCCGTAACCGCGGATCACGGGCCCGTCCTCGGCCTCGCCCAGGGGTTCGGCCGTCGGGGTCTGGGCGACGAGGGGGACGGCGAGAAGGAAGGTCGTCGCCAGCACGAGTCCCGCACGCCCGCGCGCGGTGGTGAGGGCCCTGCCACCGCCGAAGACGGCGGAGAACGGGGTGATCCGACCGAGGGTCATCGTCCTCTCCTTGCATGGGGTGAGCAACCCGCCCGCCGGGACTGCCGGCGGCCCACGATGGCGCTCCGAGAGCCCGTCAGGGGTACAGCCTCCGCGTCGTCCACTCACCGCCCGGCCCCTCCCGCTCGAAGCGCAGCCGATCGTGGAGCCGATCGGGCCGGCCCTGCCAGAACTCGATGCGCTCGGGCGCCAGCCGGTACCCCCCCCAGAAGTCGGGGAGCGGGACCTCCCGGCCGTCGAAGCGCTTCTTCAGCTCGGCCACCCGCTCCTCGAGGTCCGCGCGGTCGGCCAGCTCGTCGCTCTGGCGCGAAGCCCACGCCCCGATCTGCGATCCCCGGGACCGGGTGCGGAAGTACGCCGCCGACTCCTCGTGGCCGATCCGCTCGACGCGGCCTTCCACGCGCACCTGCCGCTCCAGCACGCCCCAGTGGAAGCACATGGAGGCCCTCGGGTTGGCGTCCAGCTCCGCGGCCTTCCGGCTTCCGTAGTTGGTGTAGAAGACGAAGCCCCGCGGGTCGAGCCCCTTGAGGAGGAGCATGCGGACCGAGGGCCGTCCCTCCGGGGTGGCCGTGGCCAGCGCGAACCGCTCGTGGAGGAACATCCCCGCCTCCTCCGCCGCCGCCCACCACTCCCGGAAGAGCTCGATCGGGTCCCTGCGCGCGTCCGCCTCGGGAAGACCCCGGACGAGCCCCCGGCCCATCGTGGCGACGAGCCGCATGCGGGAGAGGAGGCTCACCGGTTCAGCCTCCGGCGCCGGACCACGGCCTCCGTTCGACCCGCCCCAGCTCCCGGAGCTCCCGGGCCGGACGGTACGCCTTCCGCTCCACCAGGTCGAAGCGGTCTCCGGGCGCCAGGAAGTAGAAGCGCCCGCCCGAGTCGAGCATGGCGCCGTGGTCGTAGATGGCCACGTACCCCTGGCCCACGACGTCGAAGCGGTCGCCCTGCACCACGATCGCCGTGTTCTCGTCGATCCCGATCCCCAGCAGCTCGGGGTGCGCCTCGATCACCTCGAGGAGGTCGAACTGACGGTTGCGCATCAGCAGGTGCTGATCGATGGCCGAGCTCCGCAGGAAGCCGAACCCCTCCTCGTGGTCGCCCATCATGATCGTGTTGGTCTCGGTATCGCCCCGGGCCAGGTAGGAACCCTGGATGGTGGCTCCGGCGGAGGACCCTCCGATCACGCCGCCCCGGCCCAGCAGGTTCCAGAGCTCCTCCTCGGTCCGCGTGTCGAGATACACGTCGGCCAGCCGCCACTGCCGCCCCCCGGGGAACCAGACGCCCTGGGCCTCGCGGATCGGCGCCGTGAACGCTTCGCTGTCGGCCTCGGCACGGTCCCAAGTGTGGAGCACCGTGAGGTTCCGGGCGCCCTGCTCCCTGAACTGGTCGAGGCCGGCATAGAACCGGTCGTACTCCTCCCCTCCGCCGGCCGTCGGGATCACCACGATCGGCGCGTCGGGGCCGCCCGCGAGCTCGATGAAGCGCCGGACGATGGCCGGGTCGCGCATGGCCCCGCCGACGATCACGAGCGCTCCGTCGGCCGGACCCACCTCCTGGGCCACCACCGGGGGCGGGCAGACGACGGGGATCGCGGTGAGCGCGACCCCCGTCAGGACACCGAAGAGCGTACGTCGCTTCGTCCGTGGTCGATCCATGCGTCCATCCCTCGAAAGGGTCACCCGATCCGACCGTCCGAGCTCCCCGACCGCCCGGGCCACGGGGCGCCTCGAGGAGCCGGACGTCGGTACGTCACGACAACCCGACGATCTCGCCGTCGACGAGGTCCATGCCCTCCGCCGCGGGCCGGGCGGCGAGCCCGGGCATGATCATGATGCTCCCCGTCTGGGCCACCACGAAGCCGGCTCCGGCCGACGGCCACACGTTGCCGACCGTCACGCGGAAGTCCTTCGGTCGTCCCATCAGGGAGGGGTCGTCCGAGAAGGAATACTGCGTCTTGGCCATGCACACGGGGAAACGCCCCATGCCGAGGTCCTCGAGCCGTCCCAGCTCGGCGAGCACGCCGGGGCCGAAGTCCACTCCGTCGGCGCCGTACACCTTCCGGGCCACCGTCTCCATCTTCTCCGCCAGGGGCGCGTCGTCGCGGTAGAGGGGCGTGAACTCCGCCTCGCCCGCCTCCAGCTCGTCCCACACCGCGTCCGCGAGCTCCAGGCACCCGCCGCCTCCTCCACCCCAGGGATCGGCCTCGACCGCGCTCACCCCCCACTCGGCGCACGCGTCCAGGACCGTCCGCACCTCGGCGTCCGAGTCGCTGGTGAAGCGGTTCACGGCCACGACCACGGGCACCCCGAACTGGGAGACGTTCTCCACGTGACCCTTCAGGTTCGTGAGGCCGTCGCGGACCGCCTGCACGTTCTCGCCGGCCAGCGCGTCCTTGGCCACGCCGCCGTGCATCTTGAGCGCCCGGATGGTCGTGACGAGGACCGCCGCACCCG
>JASFUL010000025.1:0-22315 GCA_050050315.1 Gemmatimonadota bacterium | reverse complement strand
ACCGGCGTCTCGATCTCGCCCAGCTCCCGGACCTGGGTCACGCCGAGCAGCTTCCCGAACCCGTTGCCCACGTGGATCGCCGCCGGAACCCGGCTCAGGTAGGGATTCCCGTCATGAGGGAGGATCGCGGTGACGCCGGTCCGGACGGTGTCGCCCTCGCGGACCGTCGCGTGGCCCACCCGCACCCCGGCCACGTCGGTGATCGCGTTGGCCTCGCCCGGTTGGAAGATCCCGGGCGCGAGGCCGATGTCGCGGGCCCGTGGGCGTGCGTCCTGGGTCTGGCTCACGGCGGCTCCCGGAAGCAGGGCGAGGAGGACGAGGGCGGGCGCGGCGTGACGGTTCATGGCATCAGGTCCGGACGGTGTCCACGAGCATGAGACCGAGCAACATGGGCTGGTATAGGAGCGAAGCCAGGAAGACGCGACGCGCGCGGTGGCGGTTCATGTCGATGGCGGCCGCGGCGGTGAGCCAGAGCATGGCCAGGCCGAGGAAGACGGCTCCGGCCAGATAGATCCGTCCCGTCAGCCCCAGGAAGGTCGGGAACGCGCTGATCACGAGCAGCGAGAAGGAGTGGTACACCATGTGGCGCCCGATACGCCTGCCGCTCGGGTCGGACGGCGGGGTCATGAAGAAGCCCGCCCGCTGGTAGTCCTCCTGGAGGAGCCACGCCAGACCCAGCACGTGGGGGAGCTGCCAGAGGAAGGCGATGCCGAAGAGGACCATGCCGCCCAGGGTGACCCCGCCGGTGGCGGCGGTCCATCCGATGAGGGCCGGGAACGCGCCGGGGACCGCTCCGACCAGCGTCGCCAGGTACGAGCGGGACTTGAGGGGCGTGTAGACCCAGAGGTACGCGCCCGCCGACGCCGCGGTCAGGAGCGAAGGCAGCCAACCGACCGTGAGCCACAGGTAGACCACCCCCACGACGAGCAGGAGGCCCCCGAAGGCGAGGGCCTCCCGGGGCTCGAGGCGTCCCGACGGCAGCGGGCGCGAGCGGGTCCGGTGCATGCGGGCGTCGACCTCCCGCTCGATGTACTGGTTGAGCGCGAGGGCGCCCCCCGTCCCGACCACCGTGCCCAGCAGCGTGTGCACGGCCGGGGCCAGGTCGGCCCGACCGTGGGCGGCGACGTAGTACGAGACGCCGGCGGTGATGGCGACGTAGCCGGCGATGCCGGGCTTCGTGAGCTCGTAGTACGACGCGACGCGACCGGGCTCGGAGGTCTCCTGCGGGGTCTCGCTCGGAGGTCGCTGGCTCATGGCCCTTCGGCGGTCGACAACGGGGCGGGGAAGGCGCCCGGAAGTTGCCGCGCCCCCTCCGGGGGCGCAACGGGGAAGGCCACCTCGGCGTGCGGAAACAATGGCTCGCCTGGGCCAGTAGTAGAGGGCAGGCGGTGGGTGTTCCACGGCCGCACGCGTCGGACGGAACCATGGATCCCGAGACCCAGCTCAGCAACGCAGAGCGGCGAAGGAAGGAGAGGACGGTCTGGAGGACCGGGCTCCTGATCTCCCTGCTGGGTCACCTCCTGGTCTTCCTGCTCTGGACGGCCGAGCCGCTGCTCCAGTCGCCCTTCGCCGCGGCCGGCCCCCGGGCGGGAAGCGACCGGGCCGCCCCGGGCGCCATGCAGGCCATGACGCTGCAGTCGCCCGCCACCGTGCCGATCACCCGACCTCCCATCCCCCTGCCCACCCTCGAGGACATCGAGCCCATCGAGTTCGAGGAGGAGCAGCCTTCGGTCGATCCGGCGGCCATCCGGGGTGAGATCATGGGCCTGCAGGGCCCGGGCATGGAGGACGGCGAGGGAGAGGGCGACGGGGGTACGAGCGACCGGGGTCTCAACCGCCTCGTCCCGCCGAGGCCCCGCGGGATGATCATCCCGCCCAACGACGACGCGCTCAAGGGCAAGGAGATCGAGGTCTGGGTCTTCGTCGACGCGTCCGGCCGCGTGGTCGCGGACTCCACCCGGCTCAGTCCCCCGACGGACAACCGCAAGCTCAACGAGCGCCTGATCCAGGAAGCGGCCGACTGGATCTTCCAGCCCGCCATGAAGGGCGGCCAACCGGTCGCGACCTGGTACCCCTACCGGATCAGCATGTGATCTTCTAGGTGCAGTAGTGGGAACCAGGGCGAGGGCAAACTCCGATGAGCGGCGAGACTCCGGTAGCGTGCACCTGCTCGGACTCCAGCATCTCCCTCAGCACCTGCAGATCCTCTCCCTCCCCCAGCGCCCGCAACACGAGAGGACGCCCCGTCACGCGCAGCCATCCCCCTCGCTCACCAGGGGGCGACGACTCCGGGCGTGCGCGATCCGCCGCCCCCTGCGGATTCGACACGCGATCGAGAAGATCGCCGACTGCCGGAAGAGCCTCGAGCCGGCCATCCCACCCCCGCCGACGCACCTCCTCGCGGGTCGTCGGGCCGACGAATCTCTCGAACGACGAGGGCACCGATGGACGTACGTCGCCACTACGGGGAGCACCTGGCCCGCATCTACCCCTGGATGGCCGGAGACTTCGAGGAAGGGGTCGATGCCTTCACGGAGCTTCTCGCGAGCCGGAGCATCGAGCCCACCGGCGGGGGTCTCGTCCTCGATCTCGGGGCCGGTCACGGGATCCAGTCCGTCGCCCTCGCCCGCGCCGGCTGGGACGTGGTGGCCGTGGACTTCAGCGAGACGCTCCTCGCCGACCTCCGGGCCCGGGCCGACGGCCTCGCGATCCGCACGGTCGTCGACGACATCCGCAACGTCAGGTCCTTCGGGGCCATGCGGCCCGATCTGATTCTCTGTTGCGGAGACACGCTCACCCACCTGGCCGACCAGGACGAGGTCTCCGACTTCCTCTCCGGGTGCGGGCAGATCCTCGGCCCCGACGGGCGGCTCGTCCTATCGTTCCGTGACTACGCAGGGGTCGAGCTCTCCGGCGAGGACCGCTTCATCCCCGTGATCAGCGAGGACGGACGCATCCTCACCTGCGTCCTCGAGTACGGAGAGAAGACGGTGCGCGTCACCGACCTTCTCCACGAGAAGGGCCCCGACGGGTGGGTCCGGACCGCCGGGACCTACGCCAAGGTCCGGATCGCACCCGCGGTCGTGGCCGCGATGGTTGAAGCCGCCGGCATGGAGGTGGTCTGGTCCGGAATCCACGCGCGCATGGAGACGCTGGTCGCGCGCAAGTCGTCGCCACGGCGCGGCGATGGGCCGGTACCCGTGCGAGCCGAGACGGGGGATGCGGCAGCGGACGCGAGCAGACCCGAGACGGGGCGACCGGAGCCGGGCGAGTTCGCGCCGTACGCCGCTCCGGACATCGACGCGGTACCGGGCGACGACGCGGTGGCCGCGCTCGCACGGCTCGAGGGTCGGACGAGGGCGCTCTTCGAGAGCCTCCGGGACGCTGCGGAGGCTGGCCACACCTACGCGCCGGGCAAGTGGACGCTGAAGGAGGTGCTCGGCCACCTCGCCGACGACGAGCGGATCTTCTGCCACCGGATCCTGAGCGTCGCGCGCGGAGCTCCGGAGGCTCAGCCGGGCTTCGACGAGGTCTCCTACGTCGCGTCGGCCGGATTCGAGGAGCGGCCCCTGGACGACCTGCTCGACGAGTACTCGGCAGTGCGGCGAGCGACGCTGGCGCTTCTCGAAGGCCTCCCCCGTGAGGCCTGGTCACGCCACGGGACGGTCAACGGCTACCGGGCCTCCACCCGCGGGCTCGCCTTCCACATCGCCGGTCACGAGCTGCATCACCATCGGGTGATCCGGGACCGCTACGTCCCGGCCCTCTCGGGCTCTCGAACGCCCGGATAGCGCTCCAACCGGACTGGCGCCGCGGTCGGACGGGTGACGTCGTGGCGCCCGTCGGTATCGGCCGTGGACGGGAGAGTACCCGCAGACGGCCACGCTCAGCTTCACGGCGGCGTCGAACGACTTCGAGCCATCGCCGTGGCGGTGGGCACGTTCGGGATCGCCCACGGGGCGGCGTTCGCCGCGCGGCGTCGACCAGGAATTCGGGCCAGAGCCCGACGAGCGCGTCGGCCTGCACCGTCGCCTACTGGCCGCCGGTTTCGTCCGCCAGGATCTTCTTCACCTGGTGGACGGAGAGGAGATGGCCCGACGAACGCACCTGGCCGTCCACGGCCAGGGCCGGCGTCATCATCACGCCCATGCGGGCGATGTCGGCGATGCCTTCCACCTTCTCGATCTCGGCGGTCAATCCGAGCTCCTGCACCGCCTGCTCGGCGTTGGCGGTGAGCGCTTTGCACTTCGGGCATCCGGTCCCGAGGATCTGAACCTTCATCGTGGCGTCCTCCCAGGTAGGTGAGTGTCGTGTGCAGCCTGGTCCGGGAGCGGGCCTCAGGCGATCGCTCCGTAGATCATCCCGGCGGTTGTCGCCATGACGACCACCAGCGCCAGGAACACCAGTGTCTTCCGCGTGCCCATGAAGCTCCGGATTACCAGGATGCTCGGCAGCGAGAGCGCGGGACCGGCCAGGAGAAGCGTGAGGGCGGGCCCGTCCCCCATCCCTGAGCCCATGAGCCCCTGGAGGATCGGGACCTCGGTGAGCGTGGCGAAGTACATGAACGCGCCGGCCACCGCGGCGAACAGGTTCGCCCCCAGGGAGTTGCCCCCCACGGCCCCCGCCACCCACGCCGAGGGGATCAGGCCCTCGTGACCGGGGCGGCCCAGGAGCAGCCCGGCGACGAGGATCCCGATGAACAGGAGGGGGAAGATCTGCTTGGCGAAGCCCCACGAGGCGCCGAACCACTCCCCCGCTTCGCCCCCGCTCGTGCTGGCGATGAGGGACAGGCCCACCGTGGCGGCCGCGAACGGGACGAGGGGCTCCTGGGGGAAGAGGAGCGCAAGAGCGGCCGTCATGATCGTCGTGGCGCCGACCTCGATGGCGCTCATGCCGATCCAGCGGACCAGGGCCCACGCGAGGACGAGCGCGGAGGCGGCCGTGAGCTTCCACTTCGCGACGAAGACGCCGTACCAGAAGCCTCCGGCGACATCGGGCGCGCCCCAGTTTGCGAAGACGAGCACGCCCACCATGGCACCGAAAAAGGTAGCGGTCTGCCAGAGCGGTCGGCCCCTTTCGTCCTCCGCGGGGGGTCCGGCCATCCACTGGCCTGACCGCTCCAGCTCGGACCGCCTGAAGATCAGGTGCATGAGCAGCCCGAGCACGAGCGCGAAGACCACGGCGCCCGCCGCGCGTGCGATGCCGATTTCCACGCCCAGCACGTTCGCCGTGAGCACGATGGCCAGCACGTTGATCGCCGGGCCCGCGTAGAGGAAGGCCGACGCCGGTCCGAGGCCCGCGCCGTTGGTGTAGATCCCGCCGAACAGGGGAAGGACCGTGCACGAGCAGACCGCGAGGAGGGTACCTGATACGGAGGCTACGCCGTACGCGAGGGGCTTCGGAGCCCGTGGTCCAAGGTATCTCAGGACCGCCTGCTGGCTCAGGAACACCGAGATCGCCCCGGCGATGAAGAACGCCGGCACCAGGCAGAGAAGAACGTGCTCCCGGGCGTACCATCTCGTCAGGGCCAGGGCCTCCGCGACGGCCCCGTCGAACCGGGCGCTCCCCACGGGGAGGGAATAGAAGATGAGGAACACACCGGCGATCCAGGCCAGTGGCCTCCACTCGCTCGACCAGTCGGTCGCGCCGGGGTCCGAGCGGCGGGTCTTCCACCACTCTGCGAGCCTCTGCCGCGTCGGGCGTGCGGCCGGCGGCACAGGCGTCCCGGAGGCGCGGCGCCGCCCGACCTCGGTCCCGTCCGGCGGCGGTGCGACCCGCGGCGTGCTCATGATCGCGCTCCCGTGCTCACCGCGTCTTCGGCCGAGCGCCCCTCCTTCCGGGCCGTACGGATCTGCACGAGGACAGGCGCAGCTTCCGGCAGCGGGCGCTCGGCCAGCAGGTCCCTCAGGACGTCGAGGATCGCCGTCAGTTCCGGTCCCGGGGAGCTCGGGAGGCGGTAGTTGACGATCAGACCGTCCCGCTCGTCCTCCAGCACCCCGGCGTCTCGCAGGTAGCGGAGGTGCCGGGAGGCCTTCGGTTGGGTGATCCCCAGAATCTGCTCGACCTCGCACACGCACATGTGCCCGTGCCGGAAGATCAGTCCCAGGACGGCGAGCCGCGTCTCGTGGGAGAGCGCTTTGAAGATCTGGCTCAGATCCTTCACCCCCTCCTCCTTCGTATAATCGAACAAACGAGTATATGGTAACACCTCCGGCACTGCTCAACCAGCCCTGTCCACACTGGGACGTCCCGCGCCACCATGCGCGCGACCCTGAGGGCGGGCTCGCTTCGCTGCCCATAGATCGTGCCCGCTCGCTCTCTGCCCCGTGCGCCACGCCCAGCACCTGGTCCCCGTGATGGGCTCGCTCCTGTTCGCGGCATGTGACGATTCCGGCCGCCAAATGTCGCGATCCGACACGGAAGGAATCTCGTACGTCCCTGACAGATACATCGTTGGGGTTGTGGCACGGAGCTGGCCTAGTCCGAGCTTCGTCGGAGCGAATCGAGGCCGTGGATCGGACCACGGCAGCCCGGACCCGGATCGAGAAAGGAGCGGGAGTCATGCAAGGCAGTGCGAATCTCTGGCGTGACATCGCCGTGCTGCGTGGCCTGGAGCAGCGCCGTCCCGAGGGCGGACGGCTGGTGGACGACCCGGTCTCTCTCCGGCTCCTCCCGGCGGCTTCGCGGGGGCTGATCCGCGTTCTGCAGTCCACCGGCCTCGCGGACGCGATCCTGAGGCGTCGAGAGCGCCAGCTGCCGGGCGTCATCGGCAGCCTGCTGTGCCGGACTCGATACATGGACGACGTGCTCCGCGAGTCACTCGAAGACGGCGTGCGGCAGGTCGCGATCCTGGGTGCCGGCTTCGACACTCGGGCATACCGCGTGCCTGGGCTGGAGGGCGTCGAGGTGTTCGAGGTGGACCATCCGGCCGTCCAGGACTCGAAGCGGAAGGCACTGGAGCGAGCGTCGATCGCGCTTCCCTCCAACGTGACTCTGGTGGGTGTCGACTTCGATCACGACGACCTGGGCGACGTGCTTGCGGAGGCCGGATTCCGGCCGGGCGTGCGGACGCTCTTCATCTGGGAGGGCGTCACTCAGTACATCTCCCGCGACGCGATCGCAGACACGCTGGCGTGGGTCGCGACCGTAGCCGCGCCTGGATCGAGGCTGGTGTTCAGCTACGTCCGGGAGGACGTGATCTCCGGGGTGAGGGCCTCGGCCGCGGAGCGGAAGGTGATGGCCCGTGCAGAGGGCGGCGGCGCTCCGTGGCGAACCGGCTTCGACCCGGCGGGCATGTCCGTTCTGCTGGAGCGACACGGGCTCGAAATGGTGGAGGAGCTGGGGGGTGAGGACTACCGGAAACGGTACCTCGAGCCCGCCGGCCGCGACCTGGCCACGCTGCGTGCCGAGCGAGTGGTGCTCGCCCAGCTGCCTGTCGGGGATTCCGGTTCCACGACCGAACGGGAGGGTCGATCATGAGGCGCGTCCACGTCGCCGGGGCGGCGGGCTGCCTCGGCTCGATCGTGTCTCGAGAGGTCGCGCGTTCGGCCGACCCGTCCCGGAGTGAACCCCGGCGGTACACGATGCGATTGGGACTCGTCACCCTGGCCGTTGTCGCATGGGGATGCTGCCCACGCGTTGCCCATGCCCAGGACTCATCCTCGCCCTTCGAGATTGCCGAGTCCTACCTCGACGCCCTGTATTCCTTCGACTTCGGGACTCTGCGGACGCTACTCGCCCCGGATGCGACCTTTCGAGATCCGACGGGGGACGCCCTCGCGGGGACCGAAATCAGCTACCACGGACGGGATGCGGTCCTCTCCCAGTTCGAAGCGAGCGCATCCACCCTGAGGAATGCCCGGTTCGAGATGTGCGGTGGCTTCGACTCCGGTGAGTACGTGGTTCTTAACCTCATCTACAGGTTCGACGTCTACGGTGAAGCGTTCGGGTTCTCGGAAAGCTGGATCCCGGTTGCCATGCCGGCTGTCACGATTCTCAGAATCGTGGACGGGAGAGTCCAGGAGCATCTCGACCACGCCGACTACGACGAGCTCGTGAGGCAGCTGGAGGAGCTCGCGGTCGACCCCTCCCGGACGATCTCCGTCGGCTGTGGCGGTGTTTCCAGGGCCTCGCCCAGCGCGAAACGCTCCAGGCCTACTGCGAAGCCAGCGGGGCGGGCTACGTTCCGTGACGGATGTGCGTCACGCGTCGCAAGGCCGCGCACACCACGCCCGTGGTCCTGCAACGAGGGGGCCAGATGAAGGGGTCGTCGTCAGCCTTGACGTTCTGGGCGGGCCTGACCGCCGTCTACGTTCTCCATGCTTGCGTGCTCATGCTGTGTGGGGGTGACTGGAGCTGGTGGCAGGGGTGGGCCTACTCCCTCCTCTTCGCCGCTGCGGGAATCGGCATGCGACTCTGGGCCGAGCGACGGCATCCGGGACTGATGGCGGAACGGGCGCAGCTCTCGAGGGCTCCGGGCGTCGAGCCCTGGGACAGACTCCTTGCCCCACTGATGGCCTTGAGCCTGGGCTTGCCCCTGTTCGTCGTGGCCGGGCTGGATCACCGCTTCGGGTGGTCGCCGGACTTCCCGAGCTGGCTCAACATCCTCGGACTGGTGTGGGCTGCGGCAGGCTACGGATTCGTAGGGCGGGCGTTCGTGGAGAACCGCTTCTTCTCGTCGGTGGTGCGCATTCAATCGGAGCGTGGACACGTGGTGTGCGACACCGGCCCGTACAGGATCGTCCGACATCCGGGCTACTCGGGAAGCGTTCTGACCCCGTTCGCCATGGTGTTGGCGCTAGGCTCCGTGTGGACCCTGATTCCAGCGACGGCGGCTGTCGTCATAGCCGTGGTGAGAACCGCCCTCGAAGACCGCACGCTGCAGGAGGAACTCCCAGGGTACCGGGACTACGCCCACCGCGTCCGCTACCGCCTGATTCCGGGGATCTACTGATCAAACGGTGGCCGGAGGCGGTCAGATACGGGGTGGCATTCCTCCAGGCGGTGTAGCCGCTGACCCGTGTCCAGCCCGGGGAATCCGCCGGCTGCACCGGCGGCAATGCGCGATCGGCTTCCGCAAACCACACCATTTGCGCGAGTGATCCGGACTGGTGACGGCGCCGAGACCGAGCTGGACCCCGAAGCCCCGGGCGCACGAGTCGGCACATGTGGGCTACCATCGAGGGGCGAGGGCAGGCCGAGCCGGACGGGGGTGAAGTGCGCCGCAACGTCCCACGGATCCGAATGGAGCGCTCCGCCGACGGTCCGTGTGCCAACCAATGAAGACCGGCCGGAACGAAGCTGGTTCCCGTGACAGCAGGTGTCGGAAACTCCTGGAAAATGCCGAAAACATGGAGTCCGGCGCCGCGGACATGAGAGGCAGCAAATCATGCTGATGCCGGCACTTACGGGGAATGCCGGCAACACCGCGCTGTGTGAGCTGTCTTCTGTAGGAGTCGACGGGCCAGCGGAAACCAGTCGGCCCGAGGGGAACGATGGGGTTCACGGGCGCTCCAGGCGGGCGATGCACGCGCGCATTCCCCGGGCTCCCGCGATGGGCACCGGCCCCTCCAGCCGTTATGATCCGATGCGCCCTCGTCGGCGACCTGCCGGTTCCCCCACCCCGGAGAACGACGTGCCCTACGCCTTCACGATCTCCCACTCCCGCCTCTCCTCCGCCTCGGCGCTCGACCTCCGCGAGGAGATCAACGGCCACACGGGGAACGACTCCGAGACCTCCAGCATCCTCCGGTCCATCGAGCGCTTCGGCGGCGACGCCACGATCCGCGGCTACGAGGTCAATCCCAAGCCGGGACGGGGGACCCGCCTCGGCCCCGCCAGGGTCGCCTGGACGGTGCGCGCGCTGCGGGTCTGAAAGGCGCGCTCAGCTCTGCGGGCGGCGGCGCATCCGGTTCTTCACGGAGTCGAAGCGAACGCCGCGCATCCGCTTCACGCCGCTGCTCGTATGCTTGTAGACCCTCCTTCGGGTGGGAGCGCTTCCGTCTTCGTCGGACCAGAAGTAGGGGCTCGGCGATCCGTCCTTCCTGACGATCTTGATTCTGGCCATGGGTCGGCTCCGGTGGGGCGGTGAGGAGCTCCGTCGACCGGTCGGCCGGCGGAGATGTAGCCCTACTCTTCCTCGTCGGGGTCCACGTCGAGGTGGCCGTTCGCGGGTGATCTCCGCCGCTTCGCCACCTTCAGGGCCCAGTCGAGCTCGCTCTCCGGGCGCTGATCCGGCATCCGGCCCTCGGTCAGGGCCATCAGAAGATCCTCGGTCCGGTGACGGAGCCCCGGGTGATCCACGTGGGTCAGGCAGGCGTTCAGTAGGTGGATCAGACGGGCGATCTCCGCCTGGTTGAGCCGGCGCGCCAGCGTCAACGGTTCGATGCCCAGCTCCCGGGCCGCGGTCTGGATGGCCAGGATGGAAAACTGGGCGAGCTGGTCGTCGATGGCGCTCATGGCAGGTCCTGTGTGTCCGTCCGACCCCGTCCGACCGAACAGGGGCCCGGGTCGAAGCCCCGGACCCCCTGCTCAGCTGTCGCGGTCAGACCGCGGTGACGTTCTCCGCGGCCGGACCCTTGGGCCCCTGGACGACGTCGAACTCCACGCTCTGCCCCTCCGAGAGGGACTTGAAGCCCTGGGCCTGAATCGCGCTGTGATGGACGAAGCAATCGTTGCCCCCGTCCTCAGGCGTGATGAAACCGAAGCCTTTCTCGTCGCTGAACCATTTCACGGTTCCGTTGGTACGCATGCTACCGTACTCCCTGTCTCTTCTGGTGCTCTCGGGGTGCGGTATCTCCGTACCTCACGAACTCACCGGTCTGCGCGGCGGCCAGGCATAAACAAAAGAAACCCGGGCGTCAGCGCCCAGGTTCGTTTCCTTGCCGGTATCCGGACCTCGCCGGACTCGTTGCCGCTCCTGGAACGCTCGCTGGACGCCCCGGGGGTGTCAAGAGGCAGCGGCGGCCCTGCCGATCACGAGGTCGGCATCAGGGGGCGGACGAGAGGTACCTCGCGGGCGATTCCACCCTCGTCTCCAGCAGGGCGGCTCGCGCTCGGCACAACCGGGCCCGCACCGTTCCCGGACGCACGCCCATCCTCTCCGCCGCCTCCGCCGAGGTGAAGCCCGCCGTGGCGAGCGCAACCGCTGCGCGCTGGTCCGCCGGAAGCCGCTCCAGCAGGCCCAGCGTTCGCTCGAGGTGCTCCCGGGCCGCCAGGCGGGGCCGCGGGTCGACGACCTTCCGGGGGCGATGGCGCCTCTGCGCCCGACGCTGCCGCGCCTCCTTCCGGTGGTAGTCGAGGGCCGCGTTGCGCGTCACGGCGTACACCCAGCTCTGGAACCGGCACCCTCCGCGGAAGGTCCCGGCCCGGCGCCAGACCCGGAGGAGCACTTCCTGCGTGACGTCGTCCGCCGCGTCACCGTCCGGCGTCAGCGACGAGGCCCAGCCACGCACCTTCGGGTAGAGCGTGCGCAGAAGCTCCTGCGGGACTCCGGGCCCCGCGGTCCCGCTTTCGGCGAGCCTCACGAGCCCTCTTCCCCGACCGCGACCAGCCGGAGCTCCCGCTCGGAGCCGTCCCGCTCGATGCGGAAGCGGAGCGTGTCGCCGGGCTGGAGCGTCCTCCGGATGGACCAGAAGAGCTGGCTCGTGGCGACGAGCTCGTTCACGCGGAGGATGACGTCGCCCGCCTCCAGCCCGCCGTCGTCGGCGGGGGTGTCGGCGAGAACCTCGACAACGGTGAGCGTCTCCGACCAGCGCTGGACCTCGTCCTCGGCCTCGTTCCACTCGCTCTGGAAACGGAAGCCCAGCCTGGCGACGGGGGCGGTACAGGCCTGGCACTGCGGCCTGCCGCGCGTGCTCTGCGCCGCCGCGGGGGCCGCGAGCAGGAGGATCAGCAGAATCGAGAAGGTGGGGCGAATAGCTGACATTGTGCTCTCCTTTCGGTCGGCGCGAAGGCTCAGGTCGCCGGTCTGACGATCCGGTGCAGACGCACGTGCTCGACGTCGTATTCGTCGACGAAGGTGCCGAGCACGTAGTCCGGGCCGATGTCCATGACCTCGAAGTCACGGGGAAGCTCGACGTCGCCCAACAGCGTGCCCTCGGGATCGAAGACGGACCAGCGCGTCGGCTCGACGCCCGGGGGCGCGTACGCCTGCACCCAGACGTGCCCGTCCACGGAGGTCCGGAGGTCCTGGTAGGGCGGAAAGAACTCCGGGATCGGGAGCTTCTCCAGCGTCTCCTTCCGCTTCTTGATGTACGCCGCCATCCCGGGCATGCGCTCGAGCTGGGCATCCATGGACTCCAGCCGCCCTTCGATCTCGGCGTCGACGTGCCGGTCCTCGACGGCCACGGGCCGGAAGGTGCGGTTCTCGACCCTCCGCAGGAGGCTCCCGTCGTTGGCGTGGCCCTCCACCGTGTAGCCGTCCCCCCTGCCTCGCCCGACCCAGATCGTGCCGCCGTGCACGGACAGGAACGACTCCCGCCCGAACAGCAGCGGGGTCATCGCGGTCGGCTGCCCCCTCATCTGCATGGGTCGGCCCGGATCGAAGCGGGCCAGCATCCACTCCTGGTAGGGGGCCCTCAGGACGAGCTCCTCTCGCTCGCCCGTGGGCGAGAACCGCAGGTAGTCGAGCACGGGGCGGAAGAGTCCCTCGGGTTGTCCCATGGGGTTGAGCCACTCGAAGCCCAGGACGGAGCCGTCCTCCAGGGGCAGGAGCCGCGGCCCCGGGAAGTAGATGGTTCCCTCGGCCTCGCCACCGGCGAGCTTGAAGGACCGTCGGAAGTCGCCGTCGGCGTCGTGCACGGACAGGCGCACGTTGCCGGAGTCCCAGATCAGGAGCGAGTCCGCCCGGTAGCGGGTCACGGTCCAGAGGTTCCCGAACTCCCCGGGCCCCTCTCCCGGTCCTCCCTTCGACTCCAGGTAGACCCCGCTCTCGTCGTAGAGCCGGAGCTCGGACGAGCCACGGTCTCCCACCAGGATCCGGCCGTCGGCCAGCCTGAGCGCGCTCGCGACGTTGTAGAGAGCGTACTCGGGCGCGACGTCGAGGCCTCCTATCTCGACCTCCGGCTCGTGCTCGATCCGCCAGGCGTCCTCCGCGCTCCAGACCGCCCTCCGGTTCTCCACGACGACCACGCCGGCGCTGTCCACCACGACGCTGTCGGGCGCCGCCTCGACCTCCCCGCAGGCGGAGAGGACGACGCAGGCGGTCACGGCTCCCGGCGCGAGGTGCCCCCGGATCCCTCTCATCACGACCTCCCGGTGCGAGTATCCCGTGCTTCGACGGTAACGCCCGGAGACGCCCCGCCGGAGAAGGCGCGTCGAAGATGTCGTGGGAGATCTGCGCGGAAGTCGTGAAGGGGATGTGAAGGCGCCAGGGCGGGCGGTCGCCGATGGGCCCCGGCTCAGCGGATGAGCCGGTATCCCGCCTTCCAGACGGTCACGATGTGCCGGGGGTCTGCGGGATCGTCCTCGAGGGCCCGCCGGAGCTCGGCGACGTGAGCGTCCACGGTGCGCGTCTGGACCGCTCCGCGGTGGCCCCACACGTCACGGAGGAGCTCCAGCCTGGATGCTACCGAGCCGTCCCGCTCCAGCAGCGCCACGAGCAGGTCGAACGCCCGGGGCGACAGGTGTACCTCGGACCCGGACTTCCTCACGGCGCGGGCGTCCACGTCGACCTCGACGCTTCCGAAGACCAGCCTGCGCCGTCGGTCCTCGTCCGGGGCGAGGGCGGATCCCCGCCGGAGGATCGCCTTGACCCGTTCCACCAGCTCCATGAGGCCGAACGGCTTGGTGACGTAGTCGTCGGCGCCCCATCGGAAGCCTTGGACCTTGTCGATCTCCTGGTCGCGCGCGCTGAGGATCATGACGGGCACGTCGTGTCCCTCGTCCCGGAGGGACCGGAGGAAGTCGAAGCCGTTGCCGTCGGGAAGCATGAGGTCGAGGATCACGAGGTGGGGCTCGAAGTCGGCCACCTCCCCGCGGGCGCGAGCCAGCTCCGTCACGAAGCGGGCCTCGTAGCCCTCCACCTCGAGGTTGGCCACGAGACCCTGTGCCAGGCGCTCGTTGTCCTCGACGACGAGCACCCGCGTCACGGTCGCCCCCCTCGGGTGCCGGCCGGATCCGGCTTCTCGGCCCGCTCGAGCTCGACCACCAGGGCGGTCCCGGTCGGCTCGGCGTCCTCGATCCGGACGCTCCCGCCGAGTGCGGTGACCAGGTCCCGAACCACGGCGAGGCCCACACCCGAGCCGGTGGTGGTCCGGGATCCGCGGAGGCGGACGAAGGGCTCGAACACGCGTCCGCGCGCCTCCCGATCGATGCCGGGGCCGCGGTCGACGATCCGCAGCCGGACCCGCCGTTCGTCCTCCTTCACCACCACGTCGACGGTCTGTCCGGCGGGACCGTACTTGACCGCGTTGTCGATCAGGTTGGCCAGGATGCGACGGAGAGGGTCCGCTCGCGCCGAGGCCCACGCCGCATCCGGGCCGAGCACGCGCAGGGTCGCCCCCGGTGCCAGACACGCGAACCGATCCGCCTCCTCGCGCGCCAGGGCCGCCACGTCCACGGGTTCGGGAGGCGGCATAGGCCCGGGCCCCCGTCCCACCATCAGGGCGTTCTCGATGGCGTGGCCGAGTCGGCGCGCCTCCACGTCCACGAACTCGAGGTACGCGCCACGCTCCTCCTCGCTCCGGGTCCGGCCCAGTCGCAGCGTCTCGGCGTAGAGCCGGATCTGCGCCAGGGGCGTCCGCAGGTCGTGGGAGAGCGCCGTGACGAAGCGCTCCCGGGTCTCGAGGAGCCGCCGCTCCGTCGCGAGGGACCGGAACGCGGCCCCCAGCAACGCCAGGGCGCCGACCAGCAGGCTGCCCAGGATCCAGGGAGGTGTGGCCGCCCCCGGGGCGAGCGCCGCCGTCGCACGCTGGCTGAGCAAGAGCTCGATCCGCAGACCGCCGAGGTCGTCGCCCAGCGCCGACTCGGCCCGGAACGCCGACGGCGCTCCCGCCCCGCTCCCGAAGAGGGTCCGCCCCGCCCCTTCGAGGACGCTCACCAGGAACATCTCCTCCTGTTCCGCCAGGGAGACGACCGAGGTGGGAAGGAGGACGGCATCTCCGAGCGCCTGCGACAGGACGGGCGCGACCGCGGACGGGGGGATGGCGGCTCCGTACACGGCGGCAGGCGTGCCCTCCCGGTCCGGGAGGACCGTCAAGGCCAGGAACAGGGTCCCGTCGGACCAGGGCGCCACGGTCAGCGTCCCCGACCGGCGGTCGCCCGGGCCCCGGAGCGCCTCCCGCAGCGCGACGGCCTGGTGGGGGTCGAGCGGCTCACCGCTCGTGTCGAGCACGTCGGTACGGAGGTCCAGCCGGAAGTAGAACCTCGCGGCCAGGGGGAGCGGACAGGGGCAGTCCTCCGCTTCCGGGGTGAAGCCGGCGAAGACCGTCACGGGTGGGAAGCCGTCGTCTCCGACCGTGCCGAACTGTCGCACGGGCCACAGGGTCAGCTCGAGCGCCTCCTCGAGCGCCTCGCCGGTCCGCTCGGTGAGCTGCCAGGCGGCGATGTCTGCGTAGCGGTTCAACGACCGCTCGACGGCGGCCCGGTACGCGGCCGTCGCGACGACCGCCGCCACCCCGAGCACGCCCGCCGCGGCGCTGGCCGTGAGGAGCAGGTAGAGTGCTCCACGGCCGGTGGACCGCGTCGGTCCCGTCCACCGCCCGGGGTTCGTCCCGGGCATGTGCCTGGCGTCTCGTAGCATGGCGTGCTGCGGTGCGGGTCGCGCACTCCTTCTCCTGATGGAGACGTAGCGTGTCCGGCGAGTGTTGCTCCGGACGCGGGACCTCTCCTTCGCGTCTCGCCGGGCGCCACATGGCCGTGCCGTGCCCCTGCGGAGCACGACGGAGGGGCCGTCCGCGCTATCACGTTGACAATACTGTCATAATGATAGTAACCTGGGTGCATGAGCTCGCCCGGCATGCCCTCCGACCGCCTCTCCGTCTTCGTCTACCGACTCCTCCTGAGGCTGCTTCCCCGTCCGCTCAGGGAGGACTACGGCGGCGAGATGGAGCGGCTGTTCGCCGACCGGCTCCAGCGGGCCGACGGCCTCCACGCGCGCACGACCATCTGGGCGCGGGCGGTGGGAGACGTGCTGTCGGTGGCGGTGGCGGAGCGCCTGCCGCCACCCGGTCTCGCAACCCTGCTTGACGACCTCCGCCTGGACCTCCGCTTCGGCGCCCGCTCGCTGCGGCGCACCCCCGTGCCCACGTCGGCCGCGGTGCTCGCCCTGGCCCTCGGGCTCGGCACGGTCACGGGGTTGTTCAGCGTCGTGAACGGAGTCCTGCTCCAGCCGCTCCCGTATCCCCACGCGGACCGGCTCGTCACGGTCACGAGTCCCTACCTCGACCCCGGCAACGTGAACGAGTGGCGGGACGGGATGCCGGGGATGGAGGCCTCCGGGGCGTATTCCCTCCGGAGCGGAACGGCCCAGACGCCGGACGGCGCGGTGGCCGTGAGGGTCCTGCTGGCCGGTGACGGGTTGTTGGAGCTTCTCGCGCTCCGGCCCAGGGCCGGCCGTCCCTTCGTGTCGCCGGACCACGACCCGGGTGCCGCGCCCGTGGCGCTCGTGAGCCACTCGTTCGCCCGGCGATGGCCGGACGGAAAGGCCGTCGGGAGGGCGCTCGAGCTGGACGGACGCCTCTACGAGGTGGTCGGCACCCTCGCCGAGGAGTCGATGCTCCGGTACGAGGGCCTGGACGTATGGGTGCCCCTGGAGAGCGCCGACGTTCGCGGAGCCTGGCTGATGGCGCGGCTGGAGCCGGGTGTGGACGCCGCCGCGGCCACGGCCGCGCTGACCCCGCTGGCCGAGCGGATGGCCACGCCCGCCATGCGGGCGCGGATCGAGCACGTGCGCGTGCCGGCGGTCCGGGTGACGGCGGCCCGGGAAGCGCTCCTGCTCGGGATCGACGACACGATCTGGCTCCTGTTCGCGGCCGGTGGGGTGGTGCTCGTGCTGGCGGTCGTGAACGTCGCGGCGCTCCTTCTGGGGCGCGCGCTCGACCGCTCGGAGGAGCTGGCCGTGAGGGTGGCGCTGGGAGCGGGACGTCGACGTCTCGTGCGTCAGCTCCTGGCGGAGGCCGCGCTGCTGGGGGCCGCCGGTGTGGGGCTGGGGCTCGCGCTCGCGGCCGCGGTGCCGTGGCTCCTGGCCAAGGCCCCCGACGTGCTGCCGCGGGTGGACGGGGTGACCGTGGACGGGCGGACGGTCGCGTTCGCCGTCGCCACGGCCGTGGCGTGTGTGGCGCTCCTGGGCACCCTTCCGGGGCTGGTGATGGCGCGCCGGGTCCACGGTCCGGGCCCCGAGCGCCGGGGTGGCACGGGTGGCCGCCGGGCCGGGCGAGCGCAGGAGGGGCTGGCCGTGGCGCAGGTGGCCATGGCCCTCGTGCTGGTCGTGGGGAGCGCGCTGCTGCTGCGCACGTACCTGGCGGTGCGCCCGACCGATCCCGGCTTCGTCATCGAGGGCCGCACCGTCCTGGAGGTGGAGCTGCCGGAGGCGAGCTACCGGACGGAAGAGAGTCAGAGGCGCTTCGCGAGCCGGATCGTCGAGGAGATGCGGACGGTACCCGGCGTCGCGGACGCGGCGCTGGCGACGGACCTGCCCCTCACCGGCGAGTCCATGGTCTTCCCGGCCGTCGCGGTGGAGGGCGTGGCAGCTGAAGGGGAGCGGCCGCCCAACGTCCACACCCGGGCGGTGAGCCCGGACTACCTCGGCCTCATGGAGATGGAGCTTGCCGCCGGGCGCGGGATCGAGCCGTCGGACGGGGCGGGAGCCCCGCACGTGGCGGTCGTGAACGAGACCACCGCGACTCGCCTCTTCGGGGAAGGGACACTCCCGCTGGGTCGCGAGCTGACGCTCGAGGTTCGAGGCCGGGAGCTGACGAGCACCGTGGTCGGGGTCGCGCGCGACGCGTGGGTCCTCTTCGGGCCGGAGCCACGGCCGGAGGTCTTCCTTCCGTTCGAGCAGGTCCCCTTCCGCCGCTTCAAGGTCGTGCTGGCGAGCCCTCCGGGTACGACGCCGGCGGCGTCGGGCCTCCGGAACGCCCTCGCCGCGGTCGACCCGCGGCTCCCGGCCCGGGAGATCGCTCCGTTCTCCGAGCTCGCGGCGTGGTCGTTCGCCCTCCCCCGGTTCCAGGCAATGCTCCTCGGGGGGCTCGCGTTCATCGCGCTGGTCCTCGCCGGCACCGGCTGCTTCGGGGTACTGTCGCGACTGGTCGCGAGACGGACGCGCGAGCTGGGCATCCGCATGGCGTTGGGCGCGCGGGTCGCGCACGTGCTCTGGCTCGTGCTCCGCCGCGCCGGGGCCGTTGCCGCCCTGGGGATCGTCCTCGGCGCCGTGCTGGCTCGGGCAGGCGGGCGGCTGCTGGCAGCCCAGCTCCACGGGGTCAGGTCCACCGACCCCGTGGCCCTCGTGGGGGCCGCGATGGTGCTGCTGATCACGGTGGCCGCGGCGGCCCTCCAACCGACGTTGCGGGCCGCGCGCACCGACCCGGCCCGGACCCTGCGCGAGGAGTAGGAGGCAGAAGAGGCGGCGGTATCCCGCTTGCAGACACCTCCCTCGGACCCTCTCCACGAGCCCGCCGGGATCCGCGGCGGCTCGAGCCGTACGCCTTCCCCGAGGGATACCGCCATGCGGTCAATGTTCCGACCGAAGGAAGAGACTTCCGAACCTCCACCCCTTCCTCTGCTGGATGCTCGTGCTCGTGCTACTGCCCGGGTGCGCGGACGAGACCGGTCCCACCGACCTCGAGAGCGAGCCCGACGCCGAGGAGCCCGCGGGTGTCCAGGATCTCCTCGGACTCCAGGAGGCGGCCGTCGGGTCGGCGCTCCGCGTCGAGGTGGAGCTGGCGGAGAGAGGCGGAGGCGCCTGGATGGCGCAGGAGCTCGAGATCATGCCTTCCCCCGATCTCGACCGGCCGGAGCGGATCGAGAGCCGGGTGGTGGCGTCGGACGCCGCCGCCGGGACGCTCACCCTCCTCGTCGGGAACCTGGAGGTGGAGCTGACCGCGGGGACGCGCTTCGAGTCCGGGGACGGCGCGGAGCTGATGCGGGACCAGTTCTTCGACGTCCTCGCCCTCGAGCTGGCGAACGGAGGGAGCGCGGCCGTCGAGTTGCGCAGGGCTCCGGTGTTTCCGCCACAGGGTCCCGCCGACACGCGCTTCGTGGCCGCGGAGGTCCGTCTCGACCTGACGTCCGACCGACAGGTACTGGAGCTCAACCTGGACGGCCGGCACCTGACCGTGCAGTCGGACGCTCTCGGGACGCTGACCATGCTGGGCATGGAGGTGGGCGTCGATCTCGACGGTACGAGCCGGATCGAGGAGCGATCGGCGGAGCAGTCGGGCGCCGTGGAGGTGAGGGGACCGGTGGCGTCGGTGGACGAGACGGACGGGTCGGTGGAGCTGGGTGACGGCACGATCGTGCGGATCGTCGAGGGCACCCGGTTCAAGGACGGTGACGGCCGTCTCGGCTCCCTGGCCGACGTGGCGGCCGCGTTGGCCGACGGGCAGGCGGTCGAGATCGAGGCGGAGGCGGTCCTCGAGAGCGAGGGCGTGTACGTCGCGGTGGAGGCGAGCGGGGACGACGACGGCGAGTTCGGGGGCCGGGTGGCGTCGGTGGACACGGAGGTGGGCTCGTTCACGCTGATGAACGGGCGGACGTACCTGGTCACGGAGGAGACGGCGTTCGACGAGGAAGGCGACCTGGGGTCGCTGGGCGATGGCGGGCGCCCCGGAGGGCGGCGACGTGGTGACCGTCGAGGGCCCCCGGTGCCGTTCCGAGGGCGTCCGAAATCCCTCCCAGCGGCGGAGGCGAGGGCCGTAACGGATCTGAAACGTCCCCTCGTCGCGGGCACTCGCGGACGAGCCCGAAACGCGGATCTTGACAACTCACCGTGATCGGACGGATAGGTGCGAGTACTGTGGGGGGTTCACCCACGGAGATATCAGGGATCTCCCCACTCCCGGTGACGGCCGCAGGGTGGAATGGTGGGAAGACCGGGGCCACCGCATGCGTCTAGACTGCTCGGCGACGGCCGGGGGGACGGATGGTGGACCTTGGGACGGGGGACTGAAAGCGAACCGGGGCCTCCGGCGTAACAGACCTACCACAAAGGCTGTTTCGACTCAAACTCGCAAAGACGCGACTCTCGAGCGACGACTTCGCCTTGGGCGGAGTGGTCGAAGTGAGGCAGACCAGGCTGGGGCGGTGGACGTCACCGCCTCCACAGAGATCCGGGTCGGCCCCCCTCCCCCCCGTCATTCGGCCGACCCGGACCGGGTCGGCAAATCCGCCGGCTCGCGCGCGGGCAAGCGTGCGCGAACGCCTTCGCTGTTCGCTCCGCGCTGCCCTTTCCAGCAGGAGGAGTATGCCATGAATCGACCAAATGTATGGTCAAGGGTTCGTGCCGTAGGAGTGGCAGGGGCCCTGTTGCTTGCGGGGGCGTTTCCGGCCCTGGGGCAGCAGGCCACCGGGACCATCCGGGGCACGATCACCTCGAGCACCCGTCCGCTGGGCGGGATCGAGGTGCGGGTGACGGGCACGCCGCTGTACGGCGTGACCGGAGCGGACGGACGCTACCAGATCCGGTCGGTGCCGGTGGGGACGCATCCCCTGCGGGCGACGTCGATCGGGTACTCGACGCGGGACACGGTGGCGGTGGTCCGTGCGGACCAGACGACCACGGTGGACTTCGAGCTGTCGCGGTCGGTGATCGCGCTGGACGAGCTGGTGGTGACGGGCACGGCCGGGGCCCAGGAGAAGATCACGCTGGGCAACTCGGTGGGGACGATCTCGACGGAGAACCTCCAGACGGCGCCGATCCAGAACGTGACGGAGCTGCTGACGGCGCGGACGCCGGGTCTGACGCTGCTTTCGAACAGCGGACAGACGGGGTCGTCGTCGAGCATCCGGATCCGGGGCGCGGGGTCCCTGAGCGGGGGCTACGAGCCGGTCTTCTACGTGGACGGGGTCCGGATCGAGAGCGGTGAGGTGGAGGCGGCGAGCACGTACCAGGGCGGTACGGCGCTGGACTTCCTGAACCCCGAGGACATCGAGAGCATCGAGGTTCTGAAGGGGCCGGCGGCGGCGACGCTGTACGGGGCCGACGCCGCGAACGGGGTGGTCCAGATCATCACGAAGAAGGGCCGCCGGGGCGCCGAGTCGGCGCAGTGGACGGCCTCCTTCGAGGCGGGCAAGACCCAGTGGACGAAGGACGTCGGCAACTACACGAACTACTGGCGGTGCACGGAGTCGAACCAGAACTCCAACACCTATCCGGGCTGCAAGGACCCGAGCTCGGTGCAGTGGTGGGGCAAGGACGCGGACGGGAACGCCGAGCTGAAGACCGGCATCCCGGACGAGGACATCATCCCGATCCCGGGGTCGAACGAGTTCATCATCAAGGACGACCCGCTCTTCCGGGATCCGAACGCGCTGCGCGTGGGTGACCTGTCGTCGGTGAACGTGTCGGTGCGTGGAGGCACGGGCAACGCGGGCTACTTCCTGTCGTTCAACCAGTCGGAGGAGGAAGGGGTCTTCCGGAACAACTTCTCGAACCGGACGGGCGGACGGGCGAACTTCGACGTGCAGATCCTGCCGACGCTGGACCTGTCGACGACGTTCAGCTACACGCGGACGCACCTGCAGCAGCCGCTGAACAACAACGCGTCGAACAGCATCAACCGGAACGCGATGCGCGGGCGTGCGCGGGCGTACAACGACCCGTGGGCGCAGGGGTTCCGGGGCTTCAGCCCGGCGCTGTCGAACGAGTTCGACCGGCAGAACCGGCTGGAGCGGATGACGATCGGTCTGACGGGTGACTGGATGCCGGTCGAGTGGTTCCGGAACCGGCTGACGCTGGGTCTGGACCGACAGAGCTACCGCGAGACCGAGTTCAACCGGCAGGACACGACGGGCCGGGCGCCGTGGGGCTCCATCGCGGCCACGGGCGCGATCTACCACGAGCTGCCGGTGATCCACCGCTGGACGGTCGACTACTCCGGGTCGCTGGAGTACGACGTGAACCCGGACATCAACACGGTGACGTCGGCGGGGATGCAGCTCAACTCGCGCACCTACCGGGGCTACTTCGCCGACGGTGAGGGGCTGGTGGCGAACAACCTGAACCTGATCTCGGCGGCGGCATCGACGTCGGCCGACGAGCAGCGCTCGGAGCAGACGTCGCTGGGCTTCTACGTGCAGGAGCAGGTGGGGTGGAAGGACCGGCTGTTCGCGACGGGCGCGGTGCGCTTCGACGACAACTCGGCGTTCGGCTCGGACT
>JASFUL010000024.1:0-23184 GCA_050050315.1 Gemmatimonadota bacterium | reverse complement strand
CGGGTCCGACGGTGCCGTGCGGGTCTGGGACGCGGCGTCGGGACGGGTCCTGGCCCACGCGGATCCGAGGGCCGGCGAGGCGAACGCCGTGGCATGGTCGAGGGACGGTCGGACGCTGGCCTCCGGTCACGACGACGGCTCGGTCCGCCTCTGGGATCCGGATACGCTCTCCCGACGAGAGGTGCTCGAGGTGCCCGGAGGGGGCGTGCTGAGCCTGGCTTGGTCGCCCGACGGGAGCTCCCTGGCCGCAGGGACGGGCGAGGGGCCGGTGGTGGTCCTGGAGGGTGACCACGGTGCCCGGCGCGTCGGAGGCCACGACGGTCACGTGTACGTCCTGACCTGGTCTCCGGAGGGGTCCCACCTGGCCAGCGGCGGTTCCGATGCCGTCGTACGGCTCTGGGACCGAGCGACGGGGTTCGCGCCGAGGGCCGTGCTCCAGGACCGGGCGATGCTCGACGCCGCCACCAGGACCCTGCCCGGAGGCGGAGGGGCCGGGAGCCTGCCTCTCCAGCAGCTCGCCGTCGTCTCGCTGGCCTGGTCCCCCGACGGCACGAAGCTGGTGTCGGGGAACCGGGTCGGAGCCCTTCGCTTCTGGGACCCGTGGGTGGGAAGCCCGGACGATCTGCTCTTCGGCGACTGGGATCTGGGCGTCTGGTCGCTGACGTGGTCGGCGGATGGCAAGCTGCTGGCCCTGGGGGTCGGCTCGGGCCAGGTCGTCCTGGCGGATCCGGCGGAGAGGCAGCAGGCCGCGCTCCCGACGGGACACCGCGACTGCGTCCGGGGACTGGCCTTCGGACCCGACGGGCGCGTGCTGGCGTCCTGCGGTGACGACGGGACGGTGCGCCTCTGGGAGGCCCGGTCACTGTGGGAGCGGGCACCGTCCATGGGCGATCCCCGGGAGGGTGCGCACTCGGACCGGGTCCACCGCCTCACCTGGTCCGACGACGGGCGGTTCCTGGCGGCACGGGACGCCGGCGCGCGCGTGATCTGTCGGGATGCCGAGACCGGAGGGCCCCTGGGGGCGCTGAAGGGCAGCCAGGAGTTGCCTGCCGCGGCCATCGCGCCGGGACGGCCGGGGATCATCCTCTTCGGGCCCCGCGCCGGGGACGAGCGGAACGTGCCCGTCCTTCGGTGGGACCGGGGCATGGACGCGACGACCGTCCTCGTCCGGGCTCCCGGGCCGGGTTTCGCGCTGGCCCTCTCCCCCGACGGGAAGGTCCTCGCCTCGGGCGACGTGGCCGGAACCGTCTGGTTGACCGGAGTCCAGGCCGGCGACTCCCGCGGCGTCTTCCTGATCGAGAAAGCCCTCGGCTTCCGCCCGGAGGGCCGACTTCCGGTCTGGGGGCTGGCCTGGTCTCCCGACGGCCGTCTCATCGCCGCCGCGGGTGCGATGGGGCTCGTCATCTGGAATGTGCCGAGCGGCGTGGAGGCCCAGACCGTCCTCCGCAGACCCCGGCTTCCCGGACCGATGGAAGACACCGGGCCGTCGGGGGAGGGCGGGACGGTGCTCTGGCTCGAGGAGCACCCGGTCGCCTGGTCACCCGACGGGTCGGTCCTGGCGTCGAGCTCGTCGGAGAGCACGATCCATCTCTGGCGACCCATCACCGGCGAGCCCATCGGGGCGCTGGAGGGACACGAGGGGGTCGTGAGTGCCCTGGACTGGTCCTCGGACGGCCGGTTGCTGGCGTCCGCCAGCCACGACGGCACCGTGCGGGTGTGGGACGTTTCCGGCCGCCGTCCCGTCGCGGTGGCTCGGTGTCTCTCGTCGGTCCTGGCGGTGCGGTTCGACGCTGGGCCGAACGCTCTCCAGGCCGCCGACGACGGCGCCGCCACCGGTCTGCGCCCGATGCCGTACCGGTTCGAGCTGCGGGGCCACCCCCCGCGAACCCTCGGTGGCCCGTGACCGTGTGGGAGGTCCTGGAATCGTGTGAAACGACAGACGAGGAGATCGATCATGGGAGATGAGGTCAGCGCGTACTCCCTCGTTCGCTGCAGCGCCTGCAACGGTGAACTCCATCCCGTGCGTCCCGGTACCGACGCCCCGGAGTACTTCTGCCCCACCGCGGGGCGCACCCTCCAGGTCCAGCCGGGCGACTCCGTGGTCCTGTTCGAACCCAAGGAGGGAGCGACCGAGAGCGCCCACCGGGAGCTTCAGGAGAAGATGCAGGAGATGGAGCGCGCCCAGCGCGCCCGGGTCCCGGAGAAGATCAACTGGTTCCAGGCCGTGTTCGGCACGCTCGTCTGGATCGCGGCGATCGCCGGAGTCGTCTACTGGATCCGGAGCTGCTGGTGAGCGTCGGGGTGCCGGGGGAGCACCCGGCATGAGGGGCTCCAGGCGTGGACGCGAACGATGAACCGATGGACCGAAGCCTTCGGGACCGGGCACGTCGTGCTGCCCGTGATCCACGTCGCCTCCGCCGAGCAGGCCCTGCGGAATGCAGAGATCGCCAGGGAGGCCGGCGCGGACGGAGCTTTCCTCATCAACCACGCCATCGGCTGGGAGCGTCTCCTCGAGATCCATGCAGACCTGACGGAGCGCCTGGCCGATTGCTGGCTGGGAGTCAACTGCCTCGATCTCGCACCCGACGAGGTCTTCCCGCGGATCGGACCCGGCGTCGTGGGGGTCTGGGTGGACAACGCCATGATCGAGGAGGAGAAGGACGACCAGCCCGACGCGGAAGCGGTGCGAGCGGCCCGCGTGGCGAGCGGGTGGGAAGGACTGTACTTCGGAGGGGTGGCCTTCAAGTACCAGCGACACGTGGCCGACATCCGACGAGCCGCACGCGTGGCGCGCCGATTCGTGGACGTGGTCACCACCAGCGGCCCCGGAACCGGTCTGGCCGCGCAGCTCGAGAAGATCCGGATCATGAAGCGGGCCCTGGGCGACTTCCCGCTGGCCATCGCCAGCGGCATCACGCCCGACAACGTGATCGACTACCTGCCCGTCTCGGACGGCTACCTGGTGGCGACGGGGATCAGCACGACCTTCGAGGAGCTGGACCCGGGCCGGGTCCGGCGGCTGGTGGAGGTGGTCCGGAAGTATGACGAGGACCGACGCCCGGCCGAGGCGGTGCCGTGACCTTCGGACGCGCGATGTGGTTCGCCGGGATTCTCGCGCTGCCGGTGGCGGCGTGGGCGAGGTGGGGCCTCACGGCCAGCGCCCTTTCGGTGGCCGTGCTCTCCGTGGCGATGGTGGTGGTGGCGAAGACCGACCTGGACCGCGGAACCGTCCCCGACCTGATCACGTTGCCGGGCGTCGCAGCGGGTGTAGCGTTCTCGTGGTTCGATTCCCGCGTCACCCCGTGGGAGTCGATGGCGGGGGCGGTGCTGGGCGCCGTCGGCCTGCTCGCCGTCGCGAGGCTGTACCGGATGCTCCACCCCCGGCACGAGCACGGATTGGGGTTGGGAAACGTGAAGCTGCTGGCGATGGTCGGGGCGTTCCTCGGCTGGCAGGGGATGTTGATGACGCTGTTTCTCGGGTCCCTGCTGGGGACCGTCGGAGCGCTGCTGAGGGGGCCCCTGGGGGGACGACCCCTCGCGCATCACATACCCTTCGCCACCTTTCTGGCCGTGGCCGCGATCGCGACCGCATGGTTCGGCGGGTGGGCTCTCGACTGGTACCTGGGGCTCCTGCAGTGAGACGGGCCAGGCGGCCGTCGCAGGGTCGAAGCCGTAGGATTTCAACGCCCAGGGCCCATCGACGGTCCTCGAGGTCCGATCTGGCGATCCAGCCGACGGATCGGCCCCCCTCCATCAGATCACCGTATAGTCCTCTTCCTCCTCCTCTTCCTCCTCTTCCTCCTCTTCCTTCCCGCGACCCGCGGCCTCCGCGAGCCGGTCCAGAAGCTCCTTGATCTTGGGAGGGAGCGCGTCCAACGGGTTGCCCCGGCCCGGGTCCTCACCGGTCTCCACGGCCTTCTTCAAGCGGGGATAGTTCAGGTCGAGGCCGGCCAGGAAGTTGTAGGTGACGCGCTCGAACTGGGCTTCGGTGAGCGTCCCGTCCTGGATCCACACGTCGGCGCAGACGTTGATCTCACCGTCCCGCGGGTCCCATCCCCACTTCGCCAGCCGCACCATGTAGTTCAGGTGGCCGATCACGCCGAGGACCGCCGGGAGATTGGGGTCGTCCGCGGCGCAGTGGAGAAGCTGGATCGTGCGGTACTGGAGGAACTGGCCGTCCTCGAGGAGCGAGACCATGGTCTGGTAGACGTGGTTGATGCCCTTGATGCCGAGCATCAGGGCGGGATCCTCCGGATGGATGAAGTACTTGAGGTTCTGTGACTTGACGAGGTCCTGGAGCTCATCCATGGACAGCGACATACGCGCCTCCCGTGACTAGGCCAACTTGATGATCAACGTCTGATTCCGGCGCTCCCGCGTCGCGATCCCCGCGTGCTCGGGGCTCGGTGCTTCGCCCATCGGCTCCAGGAGAATCCGGGTGACGCCCCTGAGCTCTCCCTGCGCGTCGGCGATGGCCAGGTGTTCGTCGATCCGGTGCCGGAGGATCGTGGTCAGGTGGCGCACGCCGAACCGCGGCTGCCACTGCAGCGAGAGGTAGTCCAGGATCTCCGGGTCCCACCCGAGCTCGTATCCGCGCTCGTCGGCCACCTCCCGGAGTCCCTGGAGCTGCTTCTCCATGATCACGCGGGCGGCGGCCGCATCCAGGCCCTGGAACTCGAAGAAGCGGATGTGGCGGCCGAAGAACTCCTCTCCCAGGCCCCTCTGCCTGAGCTCGGCCAGCACGTCCTCCTCGCGCACGGAGGGCGCCTCCTCCGTCGCGGACTGGGGTCCCGCCTCGAAGCCGAGCCGCCCGCGGCGTGATTCGTACGAGGAGCCGGCGTTGGTCGTGAACACGATGAACGCCCGCCGGAAGTCCAGCACCGCCTCCGTGGCGTCCCGCACCTTCCCCTCGTGGAGGATCTGAAGAAGGATCTCGCCGACGCCCGGGTCCGCCTTCTCGATCTCGTCGAAGAGGACGATGCACTCGGGCATGTCCCGGACCTTCGACAGCAGGCCTGGTCCGTGGTCCCGGTATCCCGGCGGGGAGCCGAGGAGGGTGTTCCGGGCCGGACCGCTGTCGTGTCCCGAGCCCTGGAGCGTGTTGCAGTCGACGCGGAGGAGCGCCTCCCGTTCTCCGCCCCCGAGGATGAGCGCCAGGCGTCGCGCCGTCTCCGTCTTCCCGACCCCGGTGGGCCCTGCGAAAAGCCACCGCCCCCGCGGTCCCTTGGACGCCTTCCAGCTCCCCATCCCCCCGACGAACGCGCTGGCCAGCTCCCGGATGACCTCGTCCTGACCGACGATCTTCGACGTGAGGCGCTCGAAGACCTCCCGCTCGGTCACATCGCCGGGCCGGAAGAGGCTCCGGCCGATGGTGGCCTCCAGCGCCCGGATGAGGACGTCCTCGGTGACCTCCTCGAGAGGGGGTCGGTGCGTGATGCACATGGCGCAGGCGCGGTCGATGAGCTGGATCGACTTGGCGGGCTGGTAGAGGCTCGGCAGGTGGTCCTCGGTCAGCTCCACCGTCCGCTCGAGCATCTCCCGCGGGATCGCCAGCGGCTCGAAGTGGCGCTCGAGTCTCGGAAGCCTCGCCTCGAGAATGGCCAGGGTGGCGTCCGGCGTCGGCTCCTCCAGCTTGATCTCGTCGAAACGCCGTGTCAGGGCGCCGTCCGGCTCGATGTAGTGCCGGTACTCCGCCGTGGTCGTGCAGCCGATGCACGAGATCCGGCCCTTTCCCAGAGCGTCCTTGAACGCCTCGTTCGCCTGGCTGAAGGGCGTCTGATGGTGGACTCCGCTCTGGAAGAGCGAGTGGAGCTCGTCGACGAAGAGGATGATCTTCGGGTGACCCTCCAGCGCCTCGATCAACCCGGACACCCGCCGTTCGTACTCCCCGACCATGGAGGCCCCGGCCTTGAGGAACGAAGGGGAGAGCTCGAAGACGTCGAGGTCGGTGATCTGCGACGGAATGGAGGGATCCCCGGCCTGGAGGAGGCGCGCGAGCTCGTACACGACGGCCGTCTTTCCACAGCCGGGCGGGCCGTGGATGAGGGCGTTGTGCTTGCCCATCTTGACCAGGGTCGTCGTCAGGTCCGAGAGCGTCTTCTCCATCCCCACGACGCCCTTGTAGGGGAGCTCGGTCGTGGTGAGCATGCGACCCCAGGCGCCGAGGGCCTTGATGGCCTGCTTGCGCTCACGCGAGCCGAGCCAGCCCGAGCTCTCGTCGCGTCCCCGGGTCGCTTCCAGCGCGGCCAGCATGGCGCCGACCGTGTCCTCACCGAGCCCGTTCGACTCGAGGATCCGGCGTCCCTCGGCGCTCATCGCGAGCGCATGGAGGAGCCGTCCCGCCGTGATCGGCTTGTGGTTGCGCGCGAGTCGGGAGAACAGCGCCTGGAGGGGCTCGGCCACGGCGACCTTGCCCTCCGCGGAATCCCGGATCGGACGCGGCTCCGCGAGGGCCGTCGAAAGCTCTTCCGGAAGCGTGCTCTTGAGCCGAGTGGCGTGGTAGAGCGACGACATCAGGAGCCCGATGTCGAGGACCCCGCCCTCGGGCACCGAACGCTTGGCCAGCGTGAGCGCCCGTTCCGAGTCGGCGTCGAGCTGCAGAGCCATGGGATCACCTCCCCTGGAAGGCGGCGAGCGTCGCTCGGGCCAGCGCCTCCTGGTCGGGAAGGCTCTCCGGCAGGTCCCCGATCGGCCGGGGCGTCCGCTCGTCGTGGAGGCAGCGGGGCCACACGAGCAGTGCCCTGGTCACGGCGAGGGACGGGTGTGGCTCGGGTTCGCCGATCCGATTCAGAAGGGCCTCGTCCAAAGACGGCTTCTGGAACACCGGGGCGTATCGGGGCAGGGTCTGGGCCTTCTCCCACATGGTCAATCTCCCGGAGTGTGGGGGGCGGGAAGGGGGGGAGTCGGAGCCGGATGGGTCGTGGGAGGCGCTCGTCGAGGGCGGGGCCTCGTCGTGGGGCCGCCGGGTCGTGACCCTGGCTTCGGGGTGGGTTGCGGATCCGCCACGGGAGCTCCCCCTGGGTCGACGAATCGCGCACGCCGGTCCATGGCCGGCGCATTTTTCTTACCTACAGTATATTGTTGTTTGCACTCAATAGAAACCAGGCAGGTCGAGCGGGGTCCGGACCGTGGGACGCTCCCCTCCCGGCTCGGATTCTCCTCGGGACTGCCACGGGCCCAGGAGCGTCCGATGCCGGAGTCCTCGTCCGAGGTGAGGGGATGGTTGTCCCACCAGGTGGCCAAGTATACGGACGTCCACCCGGTGTATCGGCAGCTCGCGGCCACCCTGCAGAGGGTCCTCGAGGACGCCGCCGCGAGCGAGACCGGACACGCCATCGTGCAGACACGTCCGAAGACCGTGGCGAGCTTCGCCGAGAAGGCGCTCCGGAAGAGATCGAAGTATTCCGATCCGGTGAACCAGTTCACCGACCTGTGCGGCGCCAGGGTGATCACCCGCACGGGCCCCGAGGTCGAGGCGATCGGCAGGTTCCTGGAGGACCGCTTCGAGATCGACCGGGAGAACACCGTCGACACCAGCAGCCGGCTGCGTCCGACCGAGTTCGGGTATCGGTCGGTCCACTACATCGTCTCGTTCGAGGCGGGCGGCGACTACGGGATCGAGATTCCGTCCGAGCTCCTTCGACACCCGGTCTCGCCCCGGGAGGATGCCGACAGGGCTCGCCGACTGGTGACGCGCCCCCCGAAGGCAGAGGTGCAAGTACGTACGCTGCTTGAACATTCGTACGCGGACTTCGTGCATGACCTCAGCTACAAGGGGGCGTTCGACGTGCCGGACGTGTGGCTGAGGAAGCTGGCCGGCGCCGCCGCCTCGCTGGAGCGGGTCGGCGAGACGTTCGACACGCTTGCCCGACGGCTGGAGGACTACGCCTCGTCCTACGGGTCCTACCTCCCCGAGGACGAGCTCGCCCGGGAGACCGAGACCCTCCGCATCATCCTGGAGCACGACCCGGACAACGCCGCCCTGGCGGCCCGCCTGGGCAAGCTCCTCATCGCGGCTGGCGACTGGGATGGGGCGATCGAGCTCCTGACGGAGTGGGTCCGGGAGGGGGAGCCGGGGATCCTCAGGGACCTGGGTGTGGCGCTCTGCAAACGTCACCGGACGAGCCCCGGGAGCGAGGAATACCGCCGCGGACAGGCCTACCTCGAGCGGGCGGCGGCCCCGGAGCAGGGCGACGTGGACGCCATCTGCTCCTATGCCGGGACCTGGAAGGGGATCGACGAGACCAGGGTGCACGAGCTCTACCGGCGGGCGTTCGAGGTGGATCCCGGAAACGCGTACGCCCTCGAGAACTACCTGGAATGCGAGCTCCAGCGGGACACGGGGGTGGTCGAGCACACCCGGCCCCAGATCCAGCGGGCCATCGAGCGCTGCCAGTCCCACATCGAGGTGGGAATCAACCTCCCGTGGGCCTTCTACAGCCTGGGCAGGTTCCACCTGCTGCTGGGCGACCCGTACCGGAGCCTGGACGCCTACGCCCGCGGCATGGCGGCCAGCTCCGCTCCCTTCATGGTGGAGACCGCGCTGGCCTCCCTGGACCGGCTCGCCGGGAGCCGGTGGAAGGGTGAGGGGCTCGAATGGGCCCGCCGGCTGCTCGCGCTCGGAGTCGCCGCGCGGGAGCTGGCCGCCCACGAGAACGGCGAGCCTGGGGCGGGGACCCGGCCGGAGGGTGGACCGGAGACGCCGGAGGGGGAGGGGACGCCGACGCCCGCCGAGCCGTCGCCGGCGATGTCCCGCCTGATCTCGATGGCCACGCCCGGCGCCGAGCCCCTGATGGCGCCGCTGACGATCGTCGTCGGAGGCGCGGACCCGCGGCTCGAGGAGCGGATGGCGACCTACCGGGAGCTCCTGCTCGGCGGCTTCGCCGACTACGGGGGCACGATCATCTCCGGCGGCACCACCCAGGGGGTCCCGGGTCTCGTGGGAGAGCTGGGCCTGACCTGTTCCGAGCGCATCCACACGGTCGGCTATCTTCCCGCGTTCGTTCCCTCGGGTGCCACGGTGGACCGACGGGCGGACCGCTACCACGAGCTCCGCTCGACGGAGGGGCGAGGCTTCACGCCTCTCGAGCCTCTGCAGAACTGGATCGACCTGCTCGTGTCGGGCATCGGCCCCGACGAGGTGAAGGTGGTGGGCATCAACGGCGGTCGCATCGCGGCCATCGAGTACCGCATCGCCCTCGCCCTCGGGGCCGACGTGGCCGTGATCGCCGACAGCGGCCGGGAGGTGGGGAGGCTGACCGGGGACGCCTACTGGTCGACCGCGCCGCGGCTTCTGACGCTCCCCGGCGACCCCGAGACGCTCCGGGCCTTCCTCGGCGGGCCGCCGAGCTCCGACCTCCCGGGGGAGGTGCGCGACTCCCTGGCCCGCGCGATCCACGAGGAGTACCGGGAGAACCGCGCATCGGAACGCCTGGAGGACGACCTGGCCCTCCGCCCATGGGAAGAGCTCCCCGACTCGCTGAAGGCGTCCAACCGGGCCCAGGTCCTCGACATCGAGCGCAAGCTGCGGTTCCTCGGATACGAGATAAGGAAGGCGGACGGCGACGAGCTGGAGCCCGCCCCGTTCTCCGACGACGAGGTGGAGCAGCTGGCCCGCATGGAGCACGGGCGCTGGAACGTGGAGCGTCTGGCGGACGGGTGGGAGCGCGGTGAGGTGAAGGACGTCCCCCGCAAGATCTCTCCTCACCTCCTCCCGTGGTCCGAGCTTCCCGAATCCATCCAGGAACGTGATCGGGAAGCGGTCCGGAAGATCCCCGAGCTCCTCGAGGGCGTCGGACTGACGGTTCGGAGGAGGGTGTGAGCGCCGGAAGGTGGCCTCTCGGATGAGCGGTGAACGGCAGGGGAGCGACGACGGCGGTCTCCGAACGATCCGCGAAGCTCTGGGCCTGTCGACCCACGCGCTCCTCCGGGATCCGCTCCAGCTTCCGGCGCAGATGACGGGACGTCTGGCGGGGGTGCGTCGCCCCGGGGCCGTCCGGCTCCTCCGCCTGGCCAGGACGTCGACCGGCCACCCCTGGTTCCGACCCTTGACTCCCTGCCTCTCCCGACCCGGGGGTCCGCTCCTGCGCACGCTCACGGGACACGGAAGCGCCATCTTCTCGGTGGCGGTCACACCCGACGGGCGCTTCGCCGCCTCGGGCTCCCGCGACCAGACGGTCCGCGTCCGGGAGCTGGCCTCCGGGCGCGAGGTCACGGTGCTCGAGGGGCACGCTGGTGACGTGAGTGCGGTGGCCGTGGATGCGGTTCGCGGGCGCGTAGCTTCGGGCAGCGCCGACACGAGCGTGCGGGTATGGGATCTCGACGGCGGTGAGCTCGTGCACGTGCTGCAGGGGAATCCCGACAAGAGGATGCTCCTGTCCCGCCCACCTCCACCCCAGTGGCTCCAGCAGGCGAAAGCCGCCGGGCTCGAGGTGGAAGCCGACGACTACGCGGCCGAGGGGATCATGGCGCTCGCGTTCACGCCCGACGGCCGGGGGATCGTGTTCGGTCGCGCCGACGGTCGGGTGCTCGTCGCCCCCGCCGGCGGGGCGGGTGCGCCGCGCTGTCTCGGACGTCACGCCGACGCGGTCCGGGGAATCGCGCCGACGCCGGACGGGCGCCTGGCGCTGTCCGGGTCCTTCGATCACACCCTGAAGCTGTGGGACGTCGCCGAGGGGCGACTGGTGCGCACTCTGGAGGGACACGAGGGGCGCGTCCGCGCCGTCACGATGGGCCCCGACGGCAGACACGCGCTGTCGGCGTCCGACGACGCGACGCTCCGCTACTGGGACCTCGAGCGGGGCACCGCGGTGCACGTGCTCACCGGCCATGACCGCCCCGTATGGGCCGCGGCCATGACTCCGGACGGGCGTCGGGCGATCTCGGGAACGATGAACGGGATGATCGGGTTCTGGGACCTGGTGCGAGGCGAGGAGATCATGCTCCTCCCGGGACACGATCACGAGATCTACTCGGTCGCGATCTCCGGGGACGGACGCCTCGCCGTGACGGGCTCGGAGGACAGGACGCTCAAGGTGTGGGAGCTGGACCGCCTCGAGTCCGGGGGGGCGGAGGCCTCCCGGGCGGTGCGAGAGCCGCCCGTCGTCGGGCTCGCGACGACCCCGGACGGGGGACGACTGGTGGCAGCGCGCCGGAGCGGTGACCTCGAGGTGTGGAGCCTGGAGGGTGGGGACCGGATCCGCACGTCGCGGGGCGAGGGTCGCCCGATTCAGGGGCTGGCGGTGTCCCGGGACGGGACGCGCGCCGTCACCTCCTCCGACGGTGCGGGGGGCGTGGTCCTCAGCGTGTGGGACCTGGAGGAAGGGACGGTCCTGCGAACGCTGAAGGCCCACCGCTTCTCCGCGGGACGGGGCCTGGCTCTGCTGCCGGGAGGGGACCTCGCGCTTTCGGCCACGGACGAGGTGCTGACGCTGTGGCACCTCGAGCGGGGGCCGCTGACCCCCTGCCTGGAGGGCCACAGGAATCGCGTGGAAGGTATCGCCGTCGCCCCGGACGGTCGGTACGCCGTCTCCGGCTCCTGGGACGGCTCCCTGATGGTGTGGGACCTGCAGCGGGCACAGCCAGTCGCCGTCCTCACGGGACACCGGGACATGGTCGGCCCCGTGGCCCTCACTCCCCGGGGAGACCGGGCCGTGTCCGGCTCCCGCGATCACACCCTGAGGCTCTGGGACCTGGCACGGGGCCGGACCCTCCACACGATGCGGGGTCACGAGGGGCCCGTGAGCGGCGTTGCCGTCACCCCCGACGGGCGCCACGTGGTCTCGTCCTCGGTCCAGGACTGCTCGCTCCGTCTGTGGCGCCTGGAGGACGGCGCCCTCCTTTCGAGCTTCCAGGGCGAAGGCGAGTTCCACGTCTGCGCGCTCACACCCGACGGGCGCACGGTCCTGACGAGCGACCGGTACGGGCGGATCGACCGCTTCCGGCTCGAGGTGCCCGGGGGCCGGACGAGGTGAGCGGCCGGGGGAGGCGGATCTGAGGGCGGCCCACGCGCCTCGGTGCAACGACCCCGCGCAGCGCCGTGACACGTCAGGGATTCCGCGTGCCCCTCGTTCCATTGGAGAAGAACGGAAGGGACCGTGCACTGGAGGCAGTATGATCCGCAGCTCACGTGTGAGGACGATCGTGGCGCTGGCAGTTGCGGCAACGTGGGCGATGGGCGTGTCTTCGGCCCAGGCTCAGGAATCCGGGTTCGGATGGCGCCTGGGTGTGGGGATCGAGCAGGGCGACGTGGCGTCGGCACCGCCCCACCAGGATGGGGGTCAGACGCCCGCCGTCTGGCGGGTCGGCGTCGAGCGGGCGCTGGGGGACCGCTTCGCCCTGGGGCTCGACTGGACCGGAAGCTGGTTCGACGGACGCTTCGGCACCGAGCGGCGTCACGCCCTCACCGCCACGGGGACCGCCTACCTCTGGAAGGGTCTGCACGTGAGGGGGGGAGCCGGTCCGGGGCTGGTGACCTGGGTGGACGTGGACGGGCCACCCGCCGACGGCGTCGGGGACGTCGTCATCGGCGTCTCCGAGGGCGACCCGTCGCTGGCGCTCACCGCCGACGTGGGCTACGACCTCTCCCTCGGGTCGTGGCAGATCACGCCCACCGTGCGCCTCATTGCCCATCGGCTCCATGGAGAGACGCTGACCATGAGCGCCGTCGGAGCCCGTCTCTGGCTCAGGGCACGCTGAGACCCGCCGGGGCTCGTCGGCACCGCCTCCAGGCTACGCCGATGACGGTCTCCTACACCTGGCACAGGTCGGTCGCCGGGGGTCCCTGGGAGAAGACGGGGGAGGGATCGATGACGCGGCCGGGAACCTGAGTCAGCGTACGTCGGCCTCCTCCGCCGGGGTCGCCTCGCAGTAGACCGAGGGCCTCAGGGGAGGAAGCGCCGACTCGACGAGGTTCGCGGTCCTGAGGGCCAGGGCCCTCGGGGACAGGGGGTGGTGCCTTCCTCGATGGTAGGACCGCCGGGCCCGCGTACGCGTGGGTTCCGCGACGAGCTCCACCCGTCCCGGCTGGAATCCGGCCCTCACGAGCAGGCCCCGGTACTCGGAGGGGGTGTACTCCCGGAAGTGGCCGACGTACTCCTCGTCCCCGACCCAGAGGTCGTACGGCATGTAGGGATGCCGTCCCGCCGCCAGCTTGGCGCGCCTCATGAGGGCGGCCGCGTTCGGGCCGCCCAGGTAGAGACGCCCGTCCCGGTCGAGCACGCGCCGGATCTCGATCAGGAGAGGAAGGGGCGAGCCGGGCAGGTGTTCCAGGACGTCGAACACCGTCGCGGCCTCGAAGCTGCCGTCGGGGTGGCCGAGCCGCGGCTCCGGCCAGAAGTCGGTCCGGTCCACCTCCACGCCTTCCGCTTCGAGCAGGGGCAGCGCTCTCTCTGCGCTCCCCATCCGGTTCGTGTCGTCGTATTCCCGCAGGCGATCGAGGAGGACCAGGCGCGGACCGGGGCCGACCAGCCGCCGCACGCTGAGCAGGTTGACCCCGAGTCCTCCTCCGATGTCGATCACGCTCGACCGAGGCCGCGCCAGGAGCCAGCGTATCTCGTGTACGTGCTTCCCCCGGTTTTCGAGCAGGATCGTCTCCTCCGCGGGAGGGCCGAGATCGGTGGCGACCGACTCGAGCGCCTGGGCAATCGCTTCCCCGGATGCACCGCCATCGTCTCGCATCGCCAGCTATCCCGCCACCCCCCGCCAGCAGAGCGCCTTGACCTCGTCCTCCTCCAGGCGCCCGCTCGCCAGGAGCGCCTCGGCCACCTTCCCGATGACGGGTCGCCAGGCCCCCACCATCACGCGGGTGCGGTGGCGCGTCGCCGCGAGATAGGCCAGGGCCTCCCTGTCGCTGAGGGGGTTGTGGATCCACGAGAGCAGCGTTCTGGCCCTCGACATGTCCTCTCCCGTCCAGGTGGCGTCGTCCCGGTCCCGCCATGCCTCCCGCCGGGCGTCCTGGTCCGGCGGGTTGGGAAGTCCCAGAAGGAAGTCGTACTCGGCTTCGGGACCCGCCAGGGCCACGATCGCTCGCCGCAGATAGATCTCGGGTTGCCGCTGCGCAGCCTCCCGGCCGAGGCGTCGAGTCCGCTGTCCGCGAGCGTGGCCGAGGAGGTCGTGGTCCCGGGCGTCCTCGTCCAGCCACACGGACGTGAAGTGGAGGCGGAACGAGACGGCCGCGACGGCGTGGCCGGATTGGTGGTGCGCCCTGGCTTCCCGATTCGAGCTCACCGGGTTGCTCCCGTTGCGGGTCAAGCTCCTCCGGGTCGTCCCGCGACGCTCCCGGACGAGGGAGTGTACCGCTCCGCGCCCCCGATCGTCGAGCCGACCCGAGGGCGCCGACGGGCGGACGGGGGTACCGCTACCGGGAATATGGCCTGCCGACGTGCTCCGTCGTAGCTTCGAGACACTCGCCAGGGATCTCATTCGGCCCAGAAAGGGAGGAGCCATGCACGATGCGTTCAAGGAGTGGTTCGCAAGCCTTCCTCTGCAGTCCGGTTCCCGCGCGTGGGCCAACGAGAAGGCCGTGGCGGCGGTGGTCCGGCGGGACGACGACTCGGGCGACGGTTTCGTGATCCGGGCCGTCGCGCGGGACGGTCAGCCGTTCCTCGAGGTCGTCCACCACGAGGCGGCGACCTTCGAGCAGGCGAAGGACGAGATCGAGATCCTCTACCACGAGTGAAGTCCGGCGTGGCCCCGACGCCCCCGGGGTGTCGGGGCCCGCGCCCGGTCGGCGGTCCGCCCTTGTCCATCCGCTGGCCCCGGCCCACGTTGCCCCTGCCGAAGAACCCCTTCCCACGCCCTTCGCCCCCCCGGACACGACACCTCTGGCGTCTTCGCGCCCGGCTCGAGCCGCTCGACCCCACCTTCCGCCCCGGAGCCATCGTGGAATCGCGTCCCCGGATGTTCGTAGCCGTCCTTCTCCTGGCCGCGCTGGGCTTCGGTGGTTGTGCGTCCTCGGGGCCCGCGGAGCCCTCCTCGGAGCCCCCGGCGCCGCGGCCGGAGACCCCCACGGCGGATCCGGACTCGACCGCCCCGGACACGCCCCCCATGACGCTCGACGTGGAGCTGGACGACGAGATGTTCATCTGCCCACGGATCACCGTGCGCAACGCGCCGCCCAGCGACGAGGACCGGAGGATCCGGGACTACGTGCCGGTCGTGGAGGTGGAGGGGGTCCGGCTGTTGACGAACCCGGTCATCGGCGCTTGCCTGACTTCGGGCTTCGGCGAGCGCGACGGGCGGCTCCACAGTGGCATCGACGTCCAGAGCCGGCCGGCGGGCATGGTTCGGGCGGCGGGGGACGGCGAGATCCTGGAGGCGAAGAGCCGCCCCGACTTCGGGAACTACGTGCTGATCGATCACGGCTCCGGCGTGTTCACCCGCTACGCCCACCTGGATTCGCTGAACTCCGAGATCGTCCGCGGCGCGGAGGTCTCCATGGGGACGCCGCTCGGGAGAATGGGCAACTCGGCAGACTTCCCGATCCCCATCCACCTCCACTTCGAGTTGCTCACGGGCAACTACGACACGCCAAGAGAGTCGTTCGGTCTGACGGCCCGGGACATCCTCTCCGCGCCTCCGGCGGGCTGACGGACGGGACGCGCGTCCCCGCCCGGCCCCTACCTCGCCCACCGAGGGCGCCCATTCGGAGCGGCGGCGCGGTGGTCTCCGGAGCGGACGCCCGCCCGGCCCCCCCGGTCAGGGCGCGGGGGGAAGGGGGCCGGAGCTTCCGAGGAACTCCGCCACGCCGTTCCGGACGCGGAAGCTCCAGGTGTGGCGCCCGATGCACCCGGCCGGACAGTCTCCGAATCCCACGCTGAAGTCGAGGACCAGCGCCCCGTCCTCGTTGCGGCTGCGAATGTCATTGCCGTCGCCGGCCACGCCGTTCGCCTCGGCGTACTCCACTCCCGGCACGGCCCGGAAGCGAAGCGCCAGAGCGCCGGCGTCGAGCTCCTGCGCGGCACGGAGGACGGCCCAGGGCGGCGAGTGGGTGTAGGATCGGTAGGTCACCAGGGTGAGTCCGTACCGGTCGATCAGCGCGTCCGCGGCCGGCTCGCCCGTCCGGGTCCGACCGGCCTCCCACGCCGAGGCGAGGCGTGAGCCCGGACGGAGTCCGACGATGACCTCCCGGAGCGGTGGCTCCGGGAAGGTGTGGATCTCGTAGAGCTCCGTCACCGAGTCACGGGCGGGGTGGTCGAGAGCGCGGACGGCCAGGAGCGCGTCGTGGAAGGCGTTGGCGATGGCCGGCTGGACCTCGACCGGGGGAAGGGGGCTCGCGGACCGGCTGCGAACGTTCCGGACCGCCAGACGGGCCGCGTCGATCCGGTACGCCTCCGAGAGCTCCTCGGGCCCCCGGGAGGACTGGGGATCTCCGACGCTGCCGGTGGGCAATGCCTCGCACGCCGCCAGCATCGCCACACAGGTCAATCCGGCGGCCGCTCGACCGGTGAACGCGCCTCCTTTCCCCTTCCTCCTCGACACGGCGACCTCCTCCGTCCGCTTCCTTCGACACCCCTGCGCTCGTCGGCGCTCGCGTCTCTCGAACGAGCGCACCGTCGGGGATGTGACGTCGTTGCCGACCGGCTCGCCGGACGTTCCCCGGGGAACGCGGCGTCCCACGGGTGGACGTCAGCGGGAGGTGTCGGGGGGCTGCCCGACCATCGGTACGAAGCGGACGGGAAGGGTGTCGCGCTCGCGCAGGCCGGCGGCCGTCCGGTCGAGCACGCGCAGCGTCTGGAACCACTCCCCCACCGGGACGACGAGCGTCCCTCCGATGGCGAGCTGGTCGACCAGGACCTGGGGAATCTCGGGGGGCGAGGCCGTCACGACGATCGCGTCATAGGGTGCGTGCTCCGGCCATCCGAGCCACCCGTTCCCGGCCAGGACGTGGACGTTGTCGTACCCGAGTTCGGCGAGCGTCTCCCGCGCCCGCTCGGCCAGCTCGGGCACGATCTCGACCGTGTAGACTTCGGCCGCGACCTCCCCCAGGACGGCGGCCCCGTAGCCCGAGCCCGTCCCGATCTCCAGCACCCGATCGTCCCGCTCCACGCTGGCCGCCTCGGCCATGAACGCCACGATGTACGGCTGCGAGATGGTCTGACCGTGGCTGATGGGGATGGCCGCGTCGCGGTAGGCTTCCACCGGCAGGGCCTCGGGCGCGAACCGGTGGCGGGGGACGTGGGCCATCGCCCGGAGAACGGCCGTGTCCGCGATACCCCGCTCGACGAGCTGGCGTCGCACCATCTGGTTGCGGACCTCCGCCAGGCCGACGGTGTCGGAGTCGGCGGCCGGGAGCGTGTCGTCCCCGACGGGGCGTGGGGCGGTCTCCACGCAACCGAGGGTCAGGGCCGCGGTCAGCAGGGCCGCCCCGAACCGCCGGGGAAGGGGCCCGCGAACGACATGCTTGGCGAGCGCGGCCCGGAATCTGCACGTTTGAACAGACGGATCGGTGAGACCCGAACGTGAACGAGGAGCGTGGATGGAGCGTGCCTGGACGGACGAGCTGGGGCGGGAATGGCTCGTCGAGGTGGAGGTTCCCGACGTATCACCCGACCTGGAGGTGGACGTCGGAGACACGACCCTCGTCTTCTCGGGCGAGGCGGTGGAGCCTCGCTCCATCGACGTCCTCGGGCCGATGGAAGAGCTCTTCGGCGACCTCGGCGACCAGGCTCTGCAGCACGCCCTCGACGCGGCCGGCACCGGGTTCGGCATCCTGCTGGTGGACGCCGAGGGGAACGTGTGGTGGGTCAGGGGGCCCGACGCCGAGCTCCGGTCCGGGCGCTGGGCGGTCAAGTTCTCGGATGGAGAGGACGAACTGACCCACGAGGGCCCGCTGGACGACGACCCCGTCCTCCTCGGCGAGGACGAGCTGCTCGAGCTTCTCGACGATGCCCGGGGACGTCTCATGGATCCCCTCGACCTGCGAGTCTGAGCCGGGGAGCCCTCAGAGCTCCGCGAACCGGCCGCGGTTCGTGCCGGGGTCCCATACGTACACCGACGGACTCCCCTTCCACCCCATCACCTCCCCCGGGTTGACCCACAGGGCCTCGCCGAAGCGGGCCTCGGAGCGCTCGTGGGTGTGACCGCTGAAGACGGCGTCGTAGTCCCCGGTCCGCGCCAGGGCGCTCCCGTAGAGGGGAAAGTGGGTCAGGGCCACCCGGCGTCCGGCGACGTCGATCTCGGCGTGCTCTCCGTGGAGCGTCATGTGGGGAAAGGCACGCCGGGCGGAGTCCAGGATGCGGAAGCGGTCCCCGTCGCCGTTCCCGAAGACGCAGTGGACCGGCCCGTCCCACGCGCCCAGGGTGCGGGCGGGGATGGGAGAGCAGAAGTCGCCACAGAAGAGCAGGGTGCCGGCGCCCTCGGCGCGGAACAGCTCGAGAGCCCGGTGCAGGTTGTCGAGGTTGTCGTGGATGTCCGAGAGCACGCCGACGGTCGCCATGGGGTCAGCCTCCGTCCTCCCCGGATCCCTCTCCTGCGTGACGGTCCTCGTCGCTCCTCCGATCCTCGCCGCTCCTCCGTTCCGTTCCGCTTCGGCGCTCCTCGCCGGACCGCCGGGACACGCCGTCCCGCCGATCACGGTCGCCCCGGCGGTCCTCCTCGACGGGCACGTCCTCCTGCCTGCGGACACGCGTGCGGCGACCCCGACCCACCCGGCGCTCCTCGCCACTCCGTCGCTCGCCGGAGCGCCGCTCGCCTTCGCGGCGTTCCTCGACGCGCCGTTCGCGTTCGGGGGCGTCGTCCACTTCGGGCTCCAGGCTCGTCCGGAGGTCGGGATCTTCGCCAACATGCTCCGTCGCCGGGTGGGGCGCCACCCCGGGTACGCACGCGGGAACGGCGCCCGGAGCGGAACGTCACCCCGCGAGGTCCGTGACGCCCGCCCCGGCCCGCGCCCCTATCCGGCGGGCTCGACCTGGACCGTCAGGATGACGGCGCCGCGCCCGTCGGGAGCCCGGGCGCTGCCCAGGACCAGGGTCTGACCCGGCCGGACGTTGACCGAGGTCTCGAAGAGGGGCTCCGGGCCCCAGAGCGTGACCTCCTGGAGGCGCGTGGAGTCCCCCGTGCGGTAGACGGTTCCGGTCACCGTCACCTGCCAGTCGTCATCCCCCGGGCCCGTCAGGCTCTGCCGGAACGAGCTCTCGTTCGCTACGGACACGACCCCCTCGCCGGCCAGCCGGTAGCCCTCGAAGCGGAAGAGCCGACGGAGTTCCTCCTCGACGTCCGCGATGGCGGGCTCGGAGCCCTGGAAGCCATCGGCCTCCACTACCTGGAAGCGCAGCCTGAGCTCGTCCCGCGGCCGGTCGAACTCGTACAGGACCTCGGCGATGCGCTCGAGGTTGTCCGCGGTCTCACGAACGGTCACGGCGCCTTCGGTGACGGTCAGGAGGCCCGGGCTCCCCTCCCGGTCCGCCCAGACGTACGGCTCGATGATGCGCTGGGCCCGGTGGGGCTCCAGGTGATCCAGGCGGAAGGTGCGGGTCTCCAGCTCGACGGAGCCGGGGTCGCAGGCCGAGAGCAGGAGGAGGGGCGTGGCGACGGCGAGCCAGAGGGTGCGAGTGCGCATGGGTCAGTCTCCTGAGAAGAACCAGACGACGGTGATGTCGGGATTCGAGGTCTCGATGACGGCGGCGTCGCGACCGGGCGGGACCTCCAGCGCGAGGCCGACCTCCGGGGCGGCGGGGGCCGGCCCCCCGACGAACCGGTCGGCGGGCCCACGGGGCATCCCGGAGAGGAGCAGGGCGGCGAGTCCGGCGGCGGCCGCGAGAGGGACGCCCACTCCCAGGGCCCATCGCACTCTGGCCTTCCGGCGGCTCCGGGCGGTGCGCCCGTCCTCCGGCGGCCGGGCGTGCTCCTCTCGGGCCCGCTCGAGCAGCGCGGCGGGATCGAGGGCCGGGGGCGGAGTCGCCAGCCACCCGTCGAGCTCCCGTCGCGCCCCTTCGAGGAGCGCGCTGGCCCGACGGCACCGGGGGCAGCCCGCCAGGTGCCGCTCGAGCTCGCTGCCCGGGGGAGGCCGCAGGCGGTCCGGGGGTGCCTCCAGCAGATGCCGTCGTACGTCATCGCACGTCATGAGAAGAACGCCTCCACGAGCTCGGGGTCCGTCCGGAGGATCTCCTCGCGCAGGGTCCGGCGCGCGCGGAGAAGGGTCACGCGAACGGTCGAGGGCGCGACCCCCAGCATCTCGCCGACCTCGGCCGCCTCGAAGCCCTGGAGCTCGGCCAGGTCGAAGATCTCCCGCTGGCGCTCGGTGAGGCCGAGGAAGCTTCGCCGCACACGGTCCAGGAGGCGTGCCCGGTCGAGGGCACGCTCCGGGTCCGGTGGGTGGCTCGCGGTCTTCTCCAGCATCTCCAGCGCCTCCTCCCTCGTCTCTCTCCTGCGCTCCCGTCGCACCTGGTCCGTGGCGACGTTGGCAACGATCCGGTACAGCCACGACGTGAAGCGGGCGTCGCCACGGAACGAGCCGATCCGTCGGATCACCCGGATGAGCGCCTCCTGGGCGAGATCGTCCGCCCGGCTCGGGTCGCCGGTCCGGGCGAGGGCCCAGCGATACACGACCGGGTGGACGGACGTCAGGACCTCCTCCAGGGCTGCCCGGTCACCCGCTCGGGCCCGTTCCACGGTCCCGGGCGCGGGATCCCGGAGCTCCCTCGCTTTCGGATCGGTCACGCCGGCTTCTCCGGCTCGTGGCGATGACGCTCCCGGGCCCGCGCTCCGTCCACACGTCTCTGGAACGGGTCGCGCATCGGTCGTCCTGTCAGCCCGAACGTGGGACGCCGGGGGTCGGCGTGGCGTTTACGACGGCGGATGGGGAGGTGCCCCCGGGGGCGGGGGGGCGGCGAGGGCCTGGAGCTCGGCGCGCCGTTGGCGGTCCGCTTCCTCCAGGGCCTCCTGCATGGCCGGACAGGTGTCACGGAGCGCCATGACGTCGTCCCGGCGCAGCTCGTAGAGGGCACAGGGCGTCACGGCCTGGCAGTCGGCGGTACGGGGCCCACCGTGGAGCAGCGCCATCTCGCCGAAGAAGTCTCCGGCCATGAGGGTGGCGATATCCTTCCGGGTGTCGCCCTCCTGAACGGAGACGCGGACGACGCCGCGTGCCACCAGGTAGAGGACGGAGCCGCCCCCGCCCTGGCGGACGACCAGCTCCCCCGCCGGGGCCGTCCGGCGTCGCAGGTGGTCGGCCACCCGCTGGAACTCGTCCTCTGGAAGCCCCATGAAGAACGGCACCTTGCGGAGGAGCTCCACCGGGGAGACGCGCAGCCCCTCGGTCCGGCTGGCCCGGAGATCCCGCAGCTCGTCCGCCATCTCCTCGAGCATCGCTTCGGCGACACCGGGGGGGATGATGCCGGCCCGGGCCTTCTCCTCGATGGCATCCCGCTCGGCGTGGAGGACCAGCCGGTCGGCGAGGCGCTCCTGCGTGGAGCCCACGAACTCGGGGAACTGCTCGGCGGTCTGGTCGAGTCGTGCCCTGGCGTTCTCGTGCCAGTACTGGTAGAAGGCCCGCACCTCCTCGACGATGCGCGTCCGTGTGTGGTCCTGGTCGGCCATCTCGTCGAGGTCCGAGAGCACCCGACGACTTCCCCGGGAGCGGGCCCACGCCACCTCGTAGTCGCGGGCTGCCCTCCCGGCCCGGAGGGACTCCGCCGCTCCGGCGAGACCCGGCACGCGGTCGAGGGTCCGGAAGACGGAGTTCTCGAGCCGCTCCCCCGCGGGAGGATGGAGCGTGTATTCGGGGATCTTGCCTTCGTGGCGGATCCCCTCGGTCTGCAGCTGGAGCGAGTGGGTCAGGTCGCGATAGGCGTGCTCCGAGAGGTGTCCCCGGGAGAACATCCCGTAGTAGAGGGTCTTCTCCTCGCCGAAGCAGCGCAGGTACAGGATGCGCCGCTCCTCCCCGAGGTCCAGCTCCCGCTCCCGGAGCCCTTCGAGCACGCCCCGCTGGTGCTCGAGGGCCGCGGCGCACCGCTCGCGCACCTGCTCGGCGATCCGCGGGCTGAACAGGCCGCCCTCCAGGAGCTCCGGGATCTGGGAGAGCGTCCGGCCCTTGGCGGTGATGAGCCCCTCGAGGCGAGCCACCCGGTCCGACAGCGGGGGCACGTGGAGCTCGAAGTAGCGGACCAGGCGCTCGACGGTGAGGCCCTGGACGAGGAGCGTGAAGAGCACGGCGCCGATGCTGACGGCGACGAAGAGGTCGAGAAGGTCGGGGCCCAGCTCCCTGGGCAGCGCGAGGACGATCGCCAGGGCGACCGCGCCCCGGAGCCCTCCCCAGACCATGACGGTGCGGTACCGGTGGTCCACCGGCTCGGTCCCCGGAAGGCGCGAGAGCAGCGGCAGGCCTCCGTGGATGATCAGCGTCCGCGACACGAGCATCCCGACCACCACCCACGCCAGTACGGGGAGCGAGGCCGCGAGGGCCCCGAGCTCGACCCGGAGCCCGACCATCAGGAAGACGAGCGCGTTGGCCACGCCCGCCAGGTACTCCCAGAAGTGCTCCAGGGATCCGGCGATCGAGGGCGAGATCTTGGCCTCTCCCCAACCCCCGATGAGCATTCCGGCGGCGACCACGGCCATGACGCCGCTGACGTGGAGTACGTGCTCGGCCACCAGGAAGGAGGCGTAGGCGAGGATCGTGGTCAGGCTGATCTCGAGGAAGGCGTCGGCCTCGATGCGACCGAGCAGGGTCCCCGCGAGCACGGCGAGGGCCCACCCCACGAGGAGCCCGCCGAAGAAGACGGCGGCGAAGTCGAGGGCGCCGACGGCCACGCTGGCCAGAACCGTGCCCGGGGTGCTCGCCACGGCGTTGGCCAGGGCGAAGCCCACCAGGATCCGGGACAGCACGATGGCCGTGGCGTCGTTGAAGAGGCTCTCGCCTTCGACCAGGACCGTGAGCCGACGGGGGGCTCCGAGCTGCCGAAACAGCGCGATCACGGCCACCGGATCGGTGGCGCTGAGCACGGAGCCCAGCAGCAGCGCCAGGGGCCAGGTCACCTCGATCCCCACCAGGGGCGTCGCCGTGCGGACGAAGAGCCCGATCACGAACGTGGAGAGCAGGAGCCCCGGCACCGCGAGCGTCAGCACCGGGACGAGGTTCTCCCGGAGATCCCTCGTATCGAGGTTGAACGCCGACTCGAAGATGAGGGTCGGGAGGAAGACGAACAGGACCACCTCGGGGCTGATCTCGAGGTGGGCCACGGGCTC
>JASFUL010000023.1:0-23315 GCA_050050315.1 Gemmatimonadota bacterium | reverse complement strand
CGCACGACGCGTCGGATGGGCGCGCAGGGCATTCGATTCTCCTCGTTCCTGGTCCGAGCTGCGCGAGATCCGGAGTCCGCCCGGAGGTCGCGGCAACTCCGTTCGACGACGACCGCCAAAGACGAAGCCGCGCCCCCTTCCACGTAATCCTCCCGGGACACGGCCGACGAAAAACTCACCAGAGCCCGGTGGGCTGGCAACTCCCGTGCCCATACTGGACGGGGGAGCCGAAGGTTCCCGCCGTCGGGCGGTGGGCGCGCCCCGGGGCTCGGGTTATCTTCGCGCCATGATCCTGGTCACCGGAGGAACCGGCTTCATCGGCTCGAACCTCGTGGGGGAGCTCGCCGAGGCGGGCGCACGGGTGAGCATCTGCGACACGCTGGGGCGCGGGGACAAGTGGCGGAACGTCGCGAAGCACGAGCTGGACGAGCTCGTGGCTCCCGACGACCTCGCGGACTTCCTGGATCGACGGCACGGCGAGATCGAATTCGTCTACCACATGGGGGCCATCTCCGCCACCACCGAGACCGACGCCGACCTCGTCGCCTCCACGAACCTCGGCCTGTCCCAGTTCCTGTGGAGATGGTGTGCGGAGTGGGAGGTGCCGCTCGTCTACGCCTCCTCCGCCGCGACCTACGGGAACGGCTCCCGGGGCTTCCGGGACGACGAGTCCCGGGAGGCGCTCGCGCGACTCCGGCCGCTGAACGCCTACGGCTGGAGCAAACACGCGTTCGACCGCTGGGTGGCCCGGGAGGTCGAGGAGGGCCGGCCGGCGCCGCCGCGGTGGGTGGGGCTCAAGTTCTTCAACGTGTACGGCCCCAACGAGTATCACAAAGGGGACATGCGGAGTGTCGTGACCAAGGCCTATCCGACGGCCGCGGAAGGGGGGGCCGTGACGCTCTTCCGGTCCCACCACCCCGACTACCCGGACGGCGGCCAGATGCGGGACTTCGTCTACGTGCGGGACTGCGTGGACGTGATGATCTGGCTCGGCGAGCACTCCGACGTGAACGGCCTGTACAACCTCGGAACGGGGAGGGCCCAGACGTGGCTGGAGCTCATGGGGGCGCTGTACGACGCCGTGGGGCGGGAGCTCCGGGTGGAGTGGGTGGATACCCCGGAGGCGATCCGGGACCGCTACCAGTACTTCACCGAGGCCGACATGGAGAAGCTCCGGAGCGCCGGGTACGATCGGCCCTTCGCGTCGGTGGAGGAGGGTGTCGGGGACTACGTAGAGCGGTTCCTCGCCACGGACGATCCGTACCGGTAGCCGCTGCGGCCCCTCCGCCGACACGCCGGCCGCGCGACGGCGCCGACACGTCCCCCCGCGCCACGGGGAGGTGATTCAACGCTCGCCGCGGACGCTCGCGATGTAGGCCTTGGGCCGCATGTCGTCGGGTGCCTGCTCGGCCACCTTCTCCCACTCCCGGACGGCCGCCTCGTCGTCGCCCAGCTTGTGGAGCGCGATTCCCAGACGCAGGCGTGCGCTCCAGAAACCCGGGTTCTCCTCGAGGACGAGCTCGAGCTGGTCCCGGGCCTCCTCGTTGGCTCCCTTCTCGAGGAGGGCCTCGCCCAGCTTGCTGCGGACGTCGATGAAGCGGGGACGGACGTCGAGAGCGCGAGTGTATTGCTCGGCCGCGTCGTCCGGACGATCCGCCACCAGGTAGAGATCACCCAGCTTGGCGTGCGTGACGGCGATCTCGTTCCCCACCTGGGACGGAAAGGCCTTGCCGTCCCGGACATCCAGGCGCGCCGACTCGTCGAACGCCTCCTGAGCCTCCTCGTGGCGGCCGAGCTCGTTCAGGACGATCCCGCGATTCACGTGGGCCTCGGCGTAGGTCGCCGCGATCTCGATGGCCTTGTCGAACGCCTCCAGGGCCGCTTCCGGGTCGCCCAGCATGGCGTGGCAGAGGCCCGCCTTGTTGTGGACGTCCGGGAAGTTCGGGTGGTCGACCAGGATCGACTCGAAGACCTCGAGCGCCTCCTCGAAGTCGTCGCGCTCCCAGGCCAGGACGCCGAGGGAGATCCGCTGTCGAATGCTGAGCTTGGGGTCCATACCTACAGCCTACAACGAAAACCGATCGCCAGGCAACGCGTTGCGATCCCCCACCGCTCCCCCGGGACCGGGCGTCATCCCCGAGTCTCGAACCACTCGAGGAAGCGACGGATCCCCACGGCGAACTCGCTCGACGGCTCGTACCCGAGGAGCCGGCGCGCCTTCGAGACGTCGGCGTAGGTGCGCTGCACGTCGCCGGGCTGCATGGGAAGCGCGTCGATCCGGGGCTCCACCCCCAGCTCCGAGGCCAGCACCTCGATCATCTCGGAGAGCGCGACCGTCCGGCTCTCCCCGAGATTGATCACCTCGTACACGCCCCCTCGCCGGGCCAGCTCGAGGGCCGCCTCCACGCCGTCCACGATGTCGTCGATGTACGTGTAGTCTCGCCGGCTGGTGCCGTCGCCGTACATGGGGATCGGCTCTCCGGCGGCGAGCAGTCGGGCGAACTTGTGGATGGCGAGGTCGGGGCGCTGACGCGGCCCGTAGGCCGTGAAGAAGCGCAGGCAGACCACGTCGACGCCGTAGAGGTGGTGGTAGGTGTGGCAGATCAGCTCGCCCGCCTTCTTGGTGGCGGCGTATGGCGAGATCGGGCGGTCCACGGGGTCGTCCTCGGAGAAGGGCACCTTCTCGTTGTTGCCGTAGACCGAGGAGGACGAGGCGAAGAGGAAGGGGCGGATCTCCCTCTCCCGGACCATCTCCAGGAGGGCCACCGTCCCCTGGACGTTCACCGACGTGTAGCCCGCCGGGTCCTCGATGGAGGGACGCACGCCGGCCTTCGCCGCGAGGTGCACGACGGCGTCGACCTCGTCGGGGAGTCCGGCCAGGAGCGTCCGGTCCCGGATGTCGCCCTCCACCAGGCGGAACGCGTCGGACTTCCGGGCGCGTGAGAGGTTGCGGAGCTTCGTCCGGCGGGGGTAGAACGGGTCGAAGTCGTCGAGCCCGAGGACCGACTCCCCGCGCCGCAGGAGGCGGTCGACGACGTGGGAGCCGATGAATCCGGCCGCGCCGGTGACGAGGACGCTCACGGCGTCCCCCCGTTTGCGAACCAGCGGTCGAACACGTCGGCGATGCGCTCGGCCGTGTGGCCGTCCCATCCCTTCGGGATCCGGCCGCGCCGCTCCTCGACCCGCGCCGTCTCCCACGCCCGCAGGATCGACCCAGTGCTCCGGTCGGGGACGAGGGTGTTCGTCCCCTCGGACACCGTGATGGGGCGCTCGGTCGTGTCCCTCAGGGTGAGGCACGGGACACCCAGCGCCGTGGTCTCCTCCTGGATCCCGCCGGAGTCGGTGAGCACCACCGCGGCGTGCTTCATGAGCGCCACCATCTCCAGGTACGGGATCGGATCGACCACCCGCACCCGGCGGGGCTCGACCCCGAACTCGTCCATGCGCCCTCGGGTCCGGGGGTGGGCCGGGAACAGCACCGTGCGCTCGCCGGCGATGGCCTCCAGGGCGTCGAGGATGCCTTCGAGCGTGCCGGCGTCGTCCACGTTGGAAGGACGGTGGAGGGTGACCAGAGCGTACCCGCCTTCGGTCACCGCGTGCGTCTCGAGGACCTCCGCCGCCTCGATCCGGCCGGCCGAGAAGTGGAGGGAGTCGATCATGATGTTGCCGACGAAGTGGATGCGCTCCTCTGCGATTCCCTCGCGCTTCAAGTTGTCGTTCGCGTCCAGGCTCGGCGTGAGGCAGAGCATGGAGAGCTGATCGGTGAGGAGTCGGTTGATCTCCTCGGGCATGCGCCGGTCTCCAGACCGCAGCCCCGCCTCGACGTGGGCCACGGGCACGTGGAGCTTCGAGGCTGCCAGCGCCGACGCCACCGTGGAGTTCACGTCGCCCACGACGACGAGGAGATCCGCCCCCTCTGCCTGGAGGACCTCCTCCATGCCCACCAGCACGCCGGCCGTCTGCTGGGCGTGCGTCCCGGACCCCACGCCCAGGTTGAGGTCGGGCTCCCGGATGGCGAGGTCCCGGAAGAAGGAGCCGGACATGTCGTCGTCGTAGTGCTGTCCGGTGTGGATCAGGACGTTCTGGTACCGGCCCCGTCTCTCGAGAGCGCGCAGGAGGGGCGCGATCTTCATGAAGTTGGGGCGGGCACCGACGACGTGGACGATTCGGGGCATGTCGAACGCGCGTTGAGGGTGGGTCAGGGCCTGGGACCGATCGTTACGACCACTTCGTCCGGAAGTCTTCCAGCAGACCGGCTTCGCCGGCCAGGAAGTCGCTCAGCAGGGGGTTCCGGGCGTTGAAGCGGGGCTCCGTGCCGTCCCGGTGCAGGACCGTGGCGCCGCTCGCCACGACGAGAGCGGCTCCCCCCGCGACGTCCCATTCGTGCTTGGGCACGAGGGTCCAGGTGGCGTCCGCGAGCCCCGCGGCGACGAGCCCCAGCTTGTAGGCCACCGAGCCGCAGGGGCGCACCTCGAAGTCGGCGCCGGCGTAGCGCTCCCACTCGCCGCGGCGGTGCTCGCTCCGGCTGGCCAGCACCACGGCGCCTCGCAGGCCGTGCTTCCTTCGGGCCCGGACGGGCTCCCCGTTGAGCGTCACGCCGACGCCCTCGGCGCCCAGCACGAGCTCCCCCGTGGCCGGGTTCAGGATCCCTCCGGCCACCGGTCGGCCGTCCTCGACGAGCCCGATGGAGACGCACCACTCGGGGATCCCCTGCACGAACTCCCGCGTTCCGTCGAGGGGATCCACCACCCACACGCGGTGGCACGCGAGCCGCCCCGGGTCGTCCCCCGTCTCCTCGCTCAGCCATCCTTCCCCGTCGGCGGGCAGGCTGGTCCTGAGGACGTCGTCGATGGCCTGGTCGGCCTCCGTCACCGGATCCCAGCGTGCGTCCCCGCTCTTCTGCTCCCACTCCACCGAGCCGGGAGTGAAGCGGCGGGCCTCGGACTCGGCCGCCCGCAAGGCGGACTCGATGCGGGCCAGGACGGAGGGCTCGGTCATGCGTCGGTCGTCGGTGGAGGGGGACGGAGGGGACTCGCCCGGAAGCTCGCACGGGAGCCCGGGTGCCACAAAGGGGTGCCGGTCACCACGGGTGGAGCGCCATGAGGACCACCACGACGAGGAGGGTGAGGGGAGCACCCAGCCGGACGTAGTCGCCGAAGCGGTATCCGCCGGGGCCGTAGACCATGGTGTTCGTCTGGTAGCCGATGGGGGTCAGGAACGAGGCCGACGCGGCCACGGCGACGGCCAGCGCGACGGGACGGGGATCGATGCCCTCGGCGGCGGCGGCGGCCATCGCGACGGGGAAGACCAGGACCGCGGCGGCGCTGTTGGTGACGAGCTCCGTCAGGAGCAGCGTGACCAGGATCAGGCCGAGGAGGACCGCCCACGGGCCGAGCCCGCCGGCCACCGAGACCATCGTCCCGACGATGGCGGCCGCCAGCCCCGACTGCTCGACCGCGGCGGCGAGACCGAACGCGGCCGCCATGAGGCCGACGACGTTCAGATCCACGGCCCGCCTCGCCTCGCCCGGGGTCAGCACGCCCGACACCAGGAGGAGCAGCGCCGCCGCCAGCGAGCCGTGCAGGATGGGGAGCACGCCCGCGGCCGCGGTCCCCACGACGGCGATCAGGGCGGCGAGCACCAGGACGCCCTGACGGCTGGTGGAGGGCGCGACCTCCCCGCGCCGGGAGATCAGGATGAAGTCCGAGCGGTCGCGCCACCGGTCGCCGAAATCGGCGTCCGACAGGACGAGCAGCGTGTCTCCCGGCCTCAGCTCCACCGTGCCGAGCTTGGCCCGAACGGGCGCTCCGGCCCGGTGGATGGCCAGGACCGCCGCCCCGAACCTCTTCCGGAAGTCCACCTCCGCGAGGGTCCGCCCCGCGAGGGGTGATCCCGCTCCCACCACGACCTCGAAGTACGTGTGGCCCGCGTCCTGGAAGAAAGTGACGTGCTCCCGTTCGCTGGACATCAGGCCCGCGTGGGCCTGGAGGTCGACCACGTGGTCCGCGGCCCCCGCGAATACGAGGACGTCGCCCCCGTGGAGGCGGGTCTCGGGGCGGGCCGGCGCCACCACGTCGCCCCCGGCCCGCTGCACCTCGGTGAGGAACACCCGCTCGAGATGGCGCAGCCCGCCCGTCCCGACGGTGACGCCGTCCAGGGAACCGCCGGGCCGCACCTCCATCTGGACGATGAAGTCCCGGGTCTTCTCCTCCATCTCCCGGAACGCGGCGGCCCTTCGCGGGAGCATGTCGTGGGAGAACAGCACCAGGTAGGCGAGCCCCACGAGGGCGACGGGCAGGCCGAGGCGGGTGATCTCGAACATCCCCATCGGCGCCATGCCGTGCGCTTCCATCAGCCCCGACACCAGCAGCGTGGTGCTCGTCCCGATCAGGGTGGTCGCGCCGCCGAGGATCGCGGCGAACGAGAGCGGCATCAGGAAGTCGGACGCCGGCCTCCCCCGGCTGTCCGCCCAGCGGGCGACCTGGGCGGTGGTCATGGCGACGATCGGGGTGTTGTTCAGGAACGCGGACGAGGTCGCCACGGGTAGGAGGAGACGCGCCAGGGAGCGGCGGGCCGACCGGCCGGTCCCGAGGGCGGACGAGATGACGGGTTGGATGGCCCCGGTCTTCTCGACGGCGCGCGCCATCACGAAGAGGGCGGCCACGGTGAAGGGAGCGGGGTTGGAGAAGCCCTCCAGCGCCGCCGGGGCGTCGATGACGCCGGTCAGCAGGAGGAAGACGTCCGCGCCGAACACCACCAGCGACGGAGCGAGGCGGTCGCTGGCCAGCAGCCCGAGGGCGGCGGCCAGGGTCGCGAGCGTGATCCAGGCGTCGAGAGGCATGGAAGGGACGCTGCCACCGCGTCAGTCGCCGGACATGGACCCCGAGGGAGCGATGAAGCCCTCGCGCTGCAGGTGCAGGAGCACCTCCATGGCGGCCTCGTCCGGCGTGGTGTCGGTGGTGTCGAGCACGACGTCGGCGTCGGTGGGCTCCTCGTACGGGTCGGAGATGCCCGTGAACTCCTTGATGATCCCGGCTCGTGCCTTGGCGTACAGCCCCTTCCGGTCCCGGCGCTCACACACCTCGAGCGGCGTCGCGACGTGGACCAGGACGTAGCCGCCGTAGGCCGAGATCATCTCCCGGTTCTCCCTGCGGACGGACTCGTACGGCGCGATGGGCGCGCAGATGGCGATGCCACCGGCCTTGGTGATCTCCGACGCCACGAAGCCGATGCGGTGGACGTTCAGGTCCCGGTGCTCCTTCGAGAAGCCCAGCTCCGACGAGAGGTTCTTGCGGACGATGTCGCCGTCCAGGAGCGTGACCGCGCGACCGCCGATCTCGAGAAGCTTGGTCAGGAGGACGTTGGCCACCGTCGACTTCCCGGAGCCGGAGAGCCCGGTGAAGAAGACCGTGAAACCCTGGCGTCGGCGGGGCGGATGGCTCCGGCGCAGCTCCCGGGCCACCTCGGAGAAGGTGAACCAGTCGGGAATCTCCCGGCCGTCGGCCAGCCGGGCCCGCAGCTCCGTGCCGGAGATCGCCTTCGTCTCCATCCCCTCGGGGACCTCGTCGATGGCCTGGTAGGAGGCCGTGTCCTCCACGTAGACCATGAGGCGGAACGGGACCATCTCTACGCCCAGCTCGTCGCGGAACTCCTTCATGAGCTCCTGGGCGTCGTAGGGTCCATAGAACGGGTCGCCGGAGGCGTCGGACCCCGGGCCCGCGTGGTCCCGGCCCACCACCAGGTGCGTGCACCCGTGGTTCCTGCGGATGAGGGCGTGCCACACCGCCTCCCTGGGCCCTCCCATGCGCATCGCCAGGTTCAACAGGGACAGCTTGGCCGTGGAGCGGGGGTAGCGACGGAGCAGCGCCTGGTAGCAGCGCACCCGGGTGAAGTGGTCCACGTCCCCGGGCTTGGTCATCCCGACCACGGGGTGGACGAGGAGATTGGCCTCGATCTCGCGCGAGGCGCGCAAGGTCATCTCCTGGTGGGCCCGGTGCATGGGGTTCCGCGTCTGGAAGGCCACGATCCGGCGCCAGCCCAGCCGGGAGAACTGCGTCCGCAGCTCGCGAGGGGTGTGGCGGAGCTCCTTGAAGTCGTAGTGGACGGGAGCCCGGACGCCTTCCAGGCGCCCTCCCACGTACACCGGGTTCGAGCGATTCAGGAGGTAGTGGACACCCGGGTGGTCGACGTCGCCGGTACCGAAGACCCTCTCGGCCTCGAGGGAGCGGTCCGCCTCCCACACGTCCTCCACGTGGAGCACCGCCAGCATGACGCCCTCCGAGTCCCGGAGGGCCAGCGGCGACCCGGCGGAGAGCCCCTTCGCCACGTCCTCGGTCACGTCGAGGGTGATCGGCATCGTCCAGAGCGTGCCGTCGGCCAGGCGCATATCGTCCCGGACGCCCTCGTAGTCTCTCCGTCCGAGATAGCCGGCCAGCGGCGAGAAGCCCCCGTTCAGGAGGAGCTCCAGGTCGCACAGCTGTCTCTCCGTGAGGTCCCACGACGGCCAGTCGCGGGAGACGGATCTCAGCTCGGCGGCCCGGTCGTCGTCCACCATGGGATCGACGAGCGTGCCGCCGTGGGGGGATATCAGGTGATCTGGCATGGGTTCTTTCGGTCGTTCGAGGATCGGCGGTCTCGGGATCGCGCGGCGGGACGGCGTCGCGCCGGCCGGGAGGGAAGGGCCTCGGCCGACGGTGTGCCGTCGGTCACACGATGATTCTCGCGGATGCGTCGCCCTTCTCGAGCTGCTCACGGAAGTACGGAACGGTCATGCGGAGGCCCTCCCGGAGCTCGACCTTCGGCTTCCAGCCGAGCGCCTCACGGGCGACCGCGATGTCGGGCTGGCGCACCTGCGGGTCGTCCTCGGGCAGCGGGAGCCGCTCGATGGTCGACGCGCTGTCGGTCTCCTCGAGTACGAGCTCGGCCAGCTCGAGGATCGTGTACTCCGTCGCGTTCCCGACGTTGGTCGGCTCGACGCGGTCGGAGTGGTAGAGCCGCCAGATCCCGTCGATCTGGTCGCTCACGTAGCAGAACGAGCGGGTCTGGGTCCCGTCGCCGTAGACGGTGAGAGGATCGCCTCGGAGCGCCTGGACGACGAAGTTGGACACGACCCTCCCGTCCCCGGGACGCATGCGCGGACCGTACGTGTTGAAGATGCGCACGATCCGCGTGTCGAGCCCGTGGTAGCGGTGGTAGGCCATGGTCATGGCCTCCGCGAAGCGCTTCGCCTCGTCGTAGACGCCCCGGAGGCCGATGGGGTTCACGTTGCCCCAGTACGTCTCCGGCTGGGGATGGACGCCGGGGTCCCCGTAGACCTCCGACGTGGACGCGAGGAAGAACCGGGCGCCCTTGGCCTTGGCGATCCCCAGCGAGTTGTGGGTCCCCAGGCTGCCCACCTTGAGCGTCTGGATCGGAAGCTCCAGGTAGTCGACCGGGCTCGCCGGGCTGGCGAAGTGGAGCACACCGTCGAGGACACCGTCGATCTCGATGGAGCGGGAGATGTCGTGCTCGACGAACTCGAAGCCGTCGTGAGCGCGGAGGATGTCGAGGTTCGAGGGGCTGCCGGTGACCAGGTTGTCGAGCCCGACCACCCGGTGCCCTTCCACGAGGAAGCGCTCGGCCAGGTGGGAGCCGAGGAAGCCCGCGGCGCCGGTGATCAGGACCCGGCTCACGCCCCCTCCGGGATCACCGGGAGCCGGCCGACCGAGTGGTACTCGAAGCCGTGGGCCGCCATCTTGGCGGGCCGGTACAGGTTCCTGCCGTCGAACACCAGCGGGGTCCGGAGCAGGGACTTCATGCGCTGGAAGTCCGGCCGCCGGTACGGGTGCCACTCGGTGTGGATCACCAGCGCGTCGGCATCCTCGAGAGCACCGTACGCCGAGTCGGCGTAGCCGATCCGCTCGCCGAAATGGCGGCGGGCCTCGCCCATCGCCTCGGGATCGTGGGCCACGACCTCCGCCCCCCGCTCGAGCACGCCCTCGAGGGTGACGAGGCTCGGGGCTTCCCGCATGTCGTCGGTCTGCGGCTTGAAGGACAACCCCCAGACGGCCAACCGCCGCCCGGACAGGTCCCCGCCGAGCCGCTCGACCACGCGGTCCAGGAGGAGCCGCTTCTGCTCGTCGTTGATCGCCTCGACCGCCGTGAGGAGTCGGGGCTCGGCGCCCAGCTCGCGGCTGGTGCGGATCAGGGCCTTCACGTCCTTGGGGAAGCACGAGCCCCCGTATCCGATGCCGGGGTAGAGGAACGCGGGGCCGATCCGCTCGTCGCTCCCGATCCCGAGGCGCACCTGGTCCACGTCCGCCCCCGTCAGCTCGCAGAGACGGGCGATGTGGTTCATGAAGCTGATCCGCGTGGCGAGCATCGCGTTGGCGGCGTACTTGGTCAGCTCCGCCGAAGCGATGTCCATCAGGAGGATCTGGTTCCCCTGCCGCACGAAGGGCGCGAACAGCTCGGTCAGCACCTCGCCGGCCCGCGCGTCCCCGACCCCCAGCACGACCCGGTCGGGCTTCATGAAGTCGTCGACGGCGGCCCCTTCCTTCAGGAACTCGGGGTTCGAGCAGACGTGCACGGGATGGTCGGTCCTGGCCTCGATCGTCGACCTCACCCGCTCCGCCGTTCCCACCGGCACCGTGCTCTTGGTGATGACGATCTTCTCGCCGTTCATCGCGTCACCGACGGCCGCGGCCACGTCGAGGACGTGGCGCAGGTCCGCCGACCCGTCCTCGTCGGGTGGAGTACCCACGGCGATGAAGATGATGTCGGAGCGGCGCACCGCCTCCGCCACGTCGGTCGTGAAGACGAGTCGCCCCCCCTCGAGATTGTTCTCGAGCAGCCGCTCGAGCCCGGGCTCGAAGATGGGCACCTCGCCGCGGTTCAGGCGTGCGATCTTGTCCTCGTCGATATCGGCGCACACCACGTCGTTCCCGGTCTCGGACAGGCAGGCCCCGACCACGAGACCCACGTATCCGGTGCCGATCACGGCGACGTTCATCGATGCGTCCTCGCCTGTCCTGGGAGTGGCACGCTACGGTCCAAAGCCTCGAAAGATAGGAAAGGCCGGGCGCCCGGCAACGGCGGTCGGGTTCGCGCGGACGCGATGGCCCGGGTCCGGGCCGGGCTTCGTGAGAGGGTCGGTCAGTCGGCGGAGATGGCGGATCCGACGGCCGTTTCGTGACGGGTCGGATCCGGCTCGTACCCGGCGGCGAGCCCCGGGAAGATCCCGCGAAGCTCGGCCAGGGCTTCATCCTCACGGTGGCGTCGCACCATGCCGAGCCAGCGCTCGAGGGTCTGCTCGGCCTTCGTCAGCAGGCCGCCCGAGACCACGAGATGGATCTTCTCGACGCTCGTCGCCACCGTCCGTTCCCCGTGGTCGGTGAGCCGCTCGTGCAGCTTCTCCCCTGGTCGCAGCCCGGTGTACGTCACCGTCTGGCCGACGCGGAAGGGCTTGCCGGAGAGGCGCAGCAGGTTCCGGGCGAGATCGACGATCCTCACCGGCTCGCCCATCTTCAGCATCGCGATGTGACCGCCGAACCCGGGCAGGAGCGACGCCCGGAGGATGAGCTGCACGGCCTCGGGGATCGTCATGAAGAAGCGGGTGACCTCGGGGTGGGTCAGGGTGAGGGGCTTGCCCTCCTCGAGCTGCTTCCGGAAGAGCGGGATCACGCTTCCGCTGGAGCCCAGCACGTTGCCGAACCGGACGGCGCCGTACGCCGTCCCGGAATACCGCCGCTGCATGTGCAGGACCACCATCTCGGCCAGCCGCTTGCTCGCCCCCATGACGTTGGCCGGCTCGACCGCCTTGTCCGTGCTCACCAGCACGAAGCGTTCGGCTCCGTGCCTGCCCGCGGCCCTCGCCACCTGCCAGGTGCCCAGGAAGTTGGCGCGCAAGGCCCGCCCCGGGTTCGACTCCATCATCGGAACGTGCTTGTACGCCGCCGCGTGGAAGACCCGGGACGGCGCGAAGCGGTCGAACACCGCCTCCACCTCCGGCCCCTCGGCCACGTCCCCGATGATCGGGACGATCTCGAGGTCTGGGAACGCGTCCCGCAACTCGAGGTCGACGTAGTACAGCGGGGTCTCCGCCTGATCGAAGAGCACGAGCCGGCGCGGGCCGTGGAGGGCGATCTGGTGCACGAGCTCCGAGCCGATCGACCCCGCCGCGCCCGTGATGAGCACGACCTTCCCCTCCAGGTCCTCCCGGAGCTGCGGGAGCTCGAGCTCGACCGGGTCCCGGGCCAGGAGGTCCTCGACCTCCACGCTTCGGAGGAGATCCACCGAGGCCCTCCCGTCCAGCACCTCCTCGATCCCCGGGAGGAGCTTGAACGAGACGTTCGTGACCTCGCACTGCCCGACGATGCGGCGGAGCTGGGCGGGCGAGGCGCTCGGGACGGCGATCACGATCTCGTCCGGCTCGAGCCGCCTGGAGATGCGCGGGAGGTCGTCGACCGACCCGATCACCCGGACGCCGTGGATGCTCGTCCCCCACTTGAAGGGGTCGTCGTCGACCATGCCCACCGGCAGGTAGCCCCTGGGCGACCGGTACATCTCGTGCACCAGGAGCTGCGCCGCCTCGCCCGCTCCCACGATCAGCATGCGGCGGCGCCGCCGCCCCCGCCCCTGGCGAAGGTGCTCGTACCCCATGCGGTAGAGGAACCAGACCGTCCCGGTGAACAGCGCCGACAGCATCCACTCGAGGAGGATGACGGAGAGGGGGACGTGGGGCACGCCCGGGGCGTAGTGGGTGACGGCGAGGAAGATCACGCTCCCCACCGTGGAGGCGTTGAACAGGCGGACGACGTCGCGGGTCCCGACGAAACGCCAGCGGCCCGTGCTCAGCCGGAAGACCACGGCGCAGACCAGGCGGAGCCCGACGATCAGCGGAAGGGTCACCAGGGCGATGTCGACCTGCCGCTCCGGGATCGCGAACTCGAAGCGGAGCAGGTAGGCCGTGACGTACCCGAACACCGTGGTGGCCGCGTACACCCCGAGCGCGAGAACTCGACGCCGGGAATACACCAGCCTCAGAAGCGTTTGAGGGGCGGATGCCATCAACGTCTCGGCAGGAACGCCGGCCAGGGGCTGCTTGTCACCATGTCGGGATGAAGAGTAGTCCGCCCGGCGGGATGGTACAAGCGGTGCCACGCGCCGGGACGGCTGGCCTACGCAGCGAGATCCGTGCCCACGGCGTCAGGCATCGAGGACGTCGGACGCCCGGATCGACACGCCCTCGCCGGTGCGGAGCGCGTCGGCCACGGCGAAGGTGGCCAGGCTCGTGGACACGAGCGACTCCATCGGGATCGGGAGCGGCGCGCCGGCCCGCAGCACCTCCAGCATCCTCCGCAGCTGCTCCGCGTGGCCCTTGTCGCGGCCCCACCGGTGCGAGGTGGTGCGTGCGCGCCCCGACGAGGCCAGCGTGAGGGCCCGGAAGTCGTCCAGGACGGCCGTGCGACCCCCTCCGAACGCTTCCACCCGCTCCTTGCCCGCTGCCGCATCCCCCGACTCCACGTAGGTCAGCGCGCCCACGGATCCGTCGGCGAAGTCGAGGACGACGTGGACGTCGTCGTGGGCGTCCCGACCGGTCCCGCCCGCCGCCGACGCCCGGACCCGGACGGGGACGCTCCCGGTCAGGAACGAGAGGAAGTCGACGAAGTGGCATCCCTCGCCGACGACGCGTCCGCCCCCCACGGCCGGGTCGCGCAGCCAGTGACCCTCGGGGAGCGCCCCCGCGTCGACCCGGTAATGGGCCGCCAGGGGCTCGGCCGCGGGCTGGACGAACTCCCTCATGCGAAGGGCGAGCTCCGCGTACCTGCGGTTGTAGCCGACGGCCAGCAGACGCCCCGACCCGTTCCGCCGGTGCGCCTCCACCACGGCTCGAAGCTCGTCCGGCCCCAGGGCCGGCGGCTTCTCGCAGAAGACGTGCTTGCCCGCCTCCAGGGCGGCCGTGATCAGCCCGGCGTGGAGATCGTGGCGGGTGGCGATCACCACGAGGTCGACGCGCTCGTCGCCGAGGAGGACGTCCAGGTCGGTCGTGGCGACGTCGAATCCGAACCTGCGGGACGCGGCCAGGGCCGAGGGCCCCGTGGCGGCGCACACCACCGGGAAGGAGCAGCCGCCCACCTCCCCGAGGGCCGGCAGGAGCGTCCCGGTGGCGAAGCGGCCCGGCCCCACCAGGCCCACCCCCACCACCCCGGGGGCCGCCGACACGGGAGCCCCGCCGCGCCGGACGGTGCGGGTGGCGCCCCCCCGGGGCTCCGCCTGGTCCTCCGGGTAGGTCAGCAGCACGCCGGGTCCCCCCCCTTCCGCTTCCAGGGCCGCATACGCCTCGATCGCGCGCTCGAGAGGGAAGGAGCGCGTCACCAGCGGCGCAGGGTCGACGCGGCCCTCCGCCGCCAGGGACAGGAAGGCCTCCAGGTTCCGGTTCTCGGTCCAGCGGACGTACTCCGGCGGGTAGTCGTGCCCTCCCTCCTCGTACGCGGGGTCGTACCGCCCGGGCCCGTAGGAACGGCTCACCCGCAGGGTCAGCTCCTTCTCGTAGGCCGGCGTGCGGGGGACGTCCATTCCCACGGAACCCACCACGACCACGACCGCACGAGGCCGGGCCAGCGCGACGGCCGTCTCGACGGGGGCGCTGGAGTCGGAGGCGGCCGTGACGAGCACGACGTCCGCGCCGCGCCCGCCGGTCGCGGCGGCCGCACCCCGGGCGAGGTCGTCGCGTCCCCCGAGGAGCCCGAGCTCCGCGCCGACCGACTCGGCCAGGCGGACGCGCTCCTCCACGACGTCCACGCCGATGACGCGGCATCCGGCGGCCCGGGCGAGCCCCACCGAGAGGAGGCCGACCAGGCCCAGGCCGACGACCGCGACCGACTCGCCGACCGCCGCACCGGACAGGCGGAGCGCGTGCAGCGCGATGGCTCCCACCGTCGTGAACGCGGCGGTCTCCCAGCCGACGCCCGGAGGCACCGGCGCCACCAGGTTCCTGGGGACGCACACGAGCTCTGCGTGGCTCGCGTACCCCTGACCGGCGCAGGCCACCGCGTCGCCGGGTCGGAGGTCGGTCACGCCCTCCCCCACCTCGATCACCGTCCCGGCGCACGAGTACCCCAGACGGAGGGGCTCCTCCAGCCGGGTGCGGGCCACCCGCAGCGTGTCGGCGATCCCGTCCCGGCGGGCCTTCTCGAGGACGGTCCGGACCAGGTCGGGTCGGCTCAGGGCTTTCCCGATCAGACCCTTCCGGGCGAAGTTCACCGTCGTTCGCTCGGTGCCGGCGGAGATGAGCGACGTTCGGTTGCGCACCAGCACCGTCCCCGGCCGCACGGCAGGCGCCGGGACGTCGGCGACCTCCATGGATCCGTCGTGGGCGAACTGCAGCAGTTGCTTCATGTCATCCAGGGAACGGACAGCGATGCCATTCGAGTTCGAGCCTCTCTCCCTCCCGGGTCTCGTCCTCGTGCGGACGACCGACTTCCCCGACGAGCGGGGATGGTTCCGGGAAACCTACAAGGCCTCGGCGTTCCGGGACCATGGCCTCCGGACGGACTTCCGCCAGGACAACCTCGCGGTTTCGCGGCGGGGAGCGCTCCGGGGGCTCCACTTCCAGCGCGCGCCCTCGCGGCAGGCGAAGCTGGTGCGGTGCGTGGCGGGCTCCATCCACGACGTCGTGGTGGACCTCCGGGACGGCTCGTCGACCTTCGGGACGTGGAAGGCCGTGGCCCTCACCGCGCGCACGGGCGACGCCCTCTACATCCCCGAGGGCTTCGGCCACGGCTACTGCTCGCTGGAGGACGGGACGGCCGTGGTCTACAAGGTCACCGGCGAGTACGATCCCTCCGCGGAAGGCGGGATCCGGTGGGACGACCCAGGGCTCGGGATCGAGTGGCCGACCGACGACCCCATCCTCTCGGAGAGGGACCGCCGGCTGCCGTTCCTGAAGGACCTCCCACCCCTCTGAGGGGTCTCGCCCCCGGTCCGCCCCCGTGCTCGCGCTCCGAACGCACCGTCCCCCTCGCCGAAGGTCCATGCTGGCGTCCTTCCGCTCGAGACTGCTCGCGCTGGCCGCCGTCGCCCTCGCGCTGCCCGGGGCGGGCTCCGCCCAGGAGCCGCCGGGCCCATCGGGACTGCCCTGCGTCGGTTCGTGGGGTCCGGGAGCCCTCGCCGGACTCCTCGCGGAGGCGCGTCACGCGCGCATGGTCGAAGGGCTGGACCCCCTGCGCTACGCGCTGCTGCGCACCTCGGGGAGGCTCCGGGGGGAGGAGCGGTGCGAGGGTCGGGAGGGGGTCCGGCCGACGCCGGTGGCGCTGGGTGGGACGTACAACTCCGGCTACCCGGTGGACCGGAACAACGGCATGCGGTGGGCCGGGCGGGGCATGTCCCTGGACGTGTCCGCGGGGGTGGCCGCGCGCTTCGCCCTGGGAAGGACCTCGCTCGAGGTGACGGTGCAACCGGCGTTCGCCTGGGCGGCCAACGACGACGTGGCCCTCGCTCCCACCCCCGCCAACCGCTCCCGCTTCGCCTATCTCGTGGGAACCGTGGACTGGCCGCAGCGGTTCGGCGCAGAGGCGTGGAGCCGCCTGGGCCCCGGGTCGAGCTTCGCGCGGGTCGCCGCGATGGGGGCCGCCGCGGGCCTCTCGACGGAGAACCAGTGGTGGGGCCCCGCCCAGCGCTACCCCCTCATGCTCAGCAACACGGCCGAGGGCTTTCCCCACGTCTTCCTCGAGACCGACGGCGCGCGGGCGACGCCCATCGGACGGATCGACGCCCGCGTCTTCTGGGGACGGCTGGACGAGTCGGACTTCTTCGACGCGAACAGCCGGAACGACGACCGCCTGCTGGGGGGCCTGCTGGTCGCCTACTCTCCGCCCGGAGGGTTGTTCGAGGGTCTGACCCTCGGCGCCAGCCTGCTCCGGCACGCCCCGGTCCCCGAGGAGGGGCTGTCCGTCGGCTACTTCACCGACGTGGTGACGCCCCTGCTCGACGACTCGAACGACGACGCCAACGTCCTCGGGTCGATCTCCTTCCGCTGGCTGCTGCCCGGGAGCGGCTTCGAGGCGTACGGCGAGTGGGGACGGGACGACTACGCCGACACGCTGGAGGACTTCCTCCGGGAGCCCGACCACGCGCGAGCCTTCAACCTGGGGCTCCGCAAGACGTTCGACGACGGCGGCGGCCTCTGGAGGCTCGGCGCCGAGATCGCGCACCTGAAGCAGAGCGTCACCACCGCGCTCTCGGGGCGCGCCCGGGCCACCTTCTACCTCCACTCCACGGTCACGCAGGGACACACCCACCTCGGCCAGCTCCTGGGCGCCGCCATCGGGCCCGGCTCGGACGCCCGCTACCTGGCCCTGGACCGGTTCTCCGGGTCGGGCTCGCTGGGCGGGTTCCTCGAGTGGATCCGGTGGAACGACGATTTCTACCTGAGCGAGCGGGCCGAGCGTTACGGCTTCCACGGACACGACCTGGAGCTGACCGCGGGGCTGCGGGGGATGCGGCGCGCGCCGGCCGGGCTGCCCCTGACGGTCGAGTGGCTCGCGTCGTGGTCGATCCGCCAGAACCGCGACTTCATCGAGCTCGACGGCGTCCGCTACGACTTCGACTGGACCCGCAACGTCCAGATCGACCTGCGAGCCGTCTGGCGTCCGTGAGGACGAGCGTCAACGCACCGGCGACGGCGGGTCGCTGCGGTCGAAGCCCCGCCCCCAGCATTGGAGGTCCGACTCCTGCGTCAGGCCGCAGGCGTGGGCATCGCCGACGCCCAGCTCCCGCCATCGCAGCTCGGGCGGCCCCACCGGCCCCGGCGCGTTGCGGACCAGGGCGTCGGGGCCGGTCCGGTTGCGCAGCTCGCCCCAGCACAGGAGCTCGCCACCGGCCGTCAGGCCGCAGCTCCAGGGGCCGTGCCCCGCCGTCACCCGGGCGAAGAACGCTCCGGTGAGCACGCGGACGGGGGAGGTACGGACCCCACCGAGTGCTCCCCCGATTCCCAGCGCGCCCCGCTCGTTGCCTCCCCAGCACCAGGCGCGGCCGAGATCGTCGAGCCCGCAGGTATGGCTCCGGCCGGCGTCGATGCTCCGCAGCCGGGGCCCGATCACGCGGGTCGGAGTGGGGCTGTCTCCCAGGAGGTTGGCGCCCAGCTGGCCCGACCCGTTGGCTCCCCAGCAGTACGAATCGCCGTCCAGCGTGATGCCGCACGTGTGCCGGGCGCCGGCGCTGAGCGAGGCGAAGCGGAGCCCTCCGACCACCGGGCCCGGTCGACGCCGGCCTCGTCGGCCGCCGTCGCCGAGCTGTCCGGCGTCGTTGGCGCCCCAGCAGAACGCGACACGCCCGCGGTCCAGGGCGCACGTGTGCTCTGCCCCGGCGGTCACCTCGACCCACGGCTGGTCGGAGTCGTCCACGAACACGGGCGCCGACCGGTCCTCCAGCGTCCCGTCGCCGAGCTGGCCCGCCCCGTTGCCCCCCCAGCACCGTAGCGATCCCGAGGAGAGGATCCCGCACGTGTGGGCCCGGCCGGTCGCCAGGGCGGTGAACGCCCCGTTCGCCAGCACCCGCGTCGGGCGGTCGATCACGTCGTCGCCCCGCTCCGCCCCCAGCTGACCCCGGCCGTTGGCGCCCCAGCACCACGCGGCGCCTTCGGAATCCAGCGCGCAGGAGTGGAAGGCCCCGACCGCCACCCGGGTGAACGTGGTCCCCGCCGGGGGCCCGGTCGGATCCTCTCGACAACCCGCGGCGAGGACCAGGAAGGGCAGGAGAGGGAGGAGGCCCGACGTCCTAGCCATCGACCCGGACGAGGCTGAGTTCTCCGGCGAGGGGAACCGGAACCAGCCGACTCTCGAACATCCCGGTTCCCAGCTGCCCACCCAGCCCGAACCCCCAGCAGCGCCCCACCAGGTCGCGCCCGACCCCGCAGGTGTAGCCCGTGCCGGCCACGACTCCCCGGAAGGGGGGGCCGTCGACCCGGACGGGATTCCCGAAGAGCCGCTGCGTGCCGTTGCCGAGCTGCCCGTGGGGGTTGGCGCCCCAGCAGTACGCCAGCCCGCCGAGCGCCACCGCGCACGAGTGGACCGCACCGGCGCTCACCGACTCGAAGAGCGTGGTGGTGGCGACCTCCACCGGGACCGGGTGGGGCTCGAACGAGCCCGTGCCGAGCTGGGCCTGGGCGTTGGCGCCCCAGCAGCGGAGGCGCGCGTCCGTGTCGACCGCGCACGTGTGCCGGACGCCGGCGCTGATGTCCACGTAGCGTGCTTCGCCGGCCACCGCGACGGGCGTGAGCCGGTCCACGTTGGTGCCGTCGCCGAGCTGGCCGTGCGCGTTGTCGCCCCAGCACAGGGCCCGACCGTCGGGTTCGAGCCCGCACGTGTGGGTGGCCCCGGCCGACAGGAGGCGGAACTCGTGCCCCCCCTCCACGAGGACCGGCGCGTCCACGTCCACGGTGGTGGCGTTGCCGAGCTGGCCGTACGTGTTCCACCCCCAGCATCGGGCGGCTCCGTCCACCGAGATGCCGCACGCGTGGCGTGCTCCGGCCGTCACGGTCGAGTAGAGGCGGTCGCCGAAGACCTCGACGGGGAGCAGCTCGGCGCTCGTGTCTCCGTCGCCCACCTGACCCTCCAACCCCCGACCCCAGCAGTAGACCCGCCCGTCCCCCGCGAGCCCGCACGAATGGCCCGCGCCCATGACCAGCATGGCCCACCTCCTGGACGGATCACCGCCCGGGGGGACCGGTACGAGCGAAGGCTCCCCGTCGCCTCGTCCCAGCTGTCCGTTCGCCCCCTGGCCCCAGCAGAAGGCCCTCAGGTCGGACGCCAGGGCACAGGTATGATCCCTCCAGACGCCCACGGCCGGCGGGCCCACGACGACCTCCGCGCCGGCCGACACCCCGCCGACCTCGGCGCGGACGACCGTGGACCCCTCCCCCACGGCCCTCACCAGTCCGAGGGAGTCGACGGTGGCCACGGCGGGGTCGTCGGACGACCAGCCCACGCGCCCGAGAGGGAGGCTCTGCCCCTCCCGGTTGCGGGCCACGACGTCGAAGCGGGTCACCTCGCCCAGCGCCAGCGCGACGCGGACCGGGCTGACCTCCACCGCCACGACCTCGTCGCCCCCGGGGCGCGTCACGTCCTCCCGGCACCCGGCGACCACGACACACGCCGCCAGGGCGAGTGCCGCCCTCACCTCCCGTTGGCCTGGAAGTAGCTGTACGCCTCGCTTCCACGGCCGCCGTAGTACTCCTGGCGTCGCTCGTCGAGTCCGTTGAGGACCGTCCCGAGGAGAGGCGCACGGACGCGTTCGAGCTGGTCCACGGAGAAGGCCAGGGAGCCTTCCTCGGTCACGCCGGCCCGGGCCACGAGGATCACGCCGTCGGCCCGGGTGCCGAGGAGGGCAGCGTCGGTCACGAGGTTCAGGGGTGGGGCGTCGAACACCACGAGCTCGTAGCGGTCCCGGAGGGCGGACAGGAGGTCCGCCATGGCGCGGGAGGCGAGGAGCTCGGACGGGTTCGGGGGACGCGTGCCGCCGGCCAGGAAGTCCAGCTCCCCGTGCCCGTCGAGGTCGACGGTCCGGACCGCCTGATCGAACGGCGTCTGGCCCGCCAGAATGTCCGAGAGCCCCGGCTCGTGGGGGAGGTCGAACACCTCGTTCAGCACCCCCCGTCGCATATCGGCGTCGACGAGGAGCACCGGGTGCCCCTGGTGGGCCAGGACCAGCGCGAGGTTCCCCGCCGTCGTGGACTTGCCGTCTCCCGGCATGGGGCTCGTGAACACCAGGCTCCGTGGGGGACGCTCGGTCCGGGCGAAGCGGATGTTCGTGCGGAGCGACCGGTAGGCCTCGGCGGCCGGGTGGCCCGAGGTCGCGGTCTCGATGAGGCGGGGGCGGCCCGTGGGCGCCCGGCGGCGCCAGCGACCGCCCCGAGCCACGGGGGCCACCTCGATGGTGGGGATGAGCCCGAGAACGGACGCGTCGGTGATTGCCTGGAGCTGATGCCGGTCGTGGACCGCCCGGTCCATGTGCTCCGCCGCCACCACCGAGGCGAGCCCTCCCGCCACCCCGAGCACGAGCGCCAGCCCCAGGCTCAGCCAGGGCCTGGGTCGGACGGGCTCCGAGGGGAAGATCGCCGGGTCCACCACCCGTACGCTCTCGTCCTCGACCGCGGCCGCGATCTGGGCCTCCTTCTGGCGCGTCTGGAGGAGGGTGTACAGGTCCGAGAGCACCTCGGACTCCCGCCGCAGTCGGATGAAGGTCATCTCGGTCTCGGGGATCTCGGCCAGCTCGTCGGCCGAGGCGGCGAGCTGACGATCGTAGGACGCCACCTGTCGCGTGAGGCTCTCGAGGTACGTCTCGGCGATGGCCTGGAGCTGCGACTCGAGGGTCCGGATCCGCTCCATCGACATCCTGACGTCCCGGTCCTGGGGCGTCCGACCGATGAGCAGCTGGGAGAGGTTGTTCTCCAGCTCCGCGAGCTGCCCCAGGAGCTCGGCGGTGGCCGGGTTGCGCAGGAGGCTGGGAAACGCCAGGAGACGCCGGTAGGGGGACTCCTCGCCCGGGGACGGCGCGCCGCCGGCCTCCCGCTGGATCTCCTCCAGCAGGTCGCCGAGCGCCGAGCGCTCCGCGTCCATCAGGTCGCGCTCCGCCCGCATCGTCGCGAGCCGCTCGATCTGCGCGTCGGCTTCCGCCTCGAGGGCGACCACGCCTTCCCGCTCACGGAAGTCCCGCAGCGTCTCCTCGGCCTGTCCGAGCTGCCGCTCGAGCGTGTCGATCTGCTCGCGCAGGAAGGTCACGGTGTTGCGGGCCTCGGCCGACTGGTCCGACTGCCTGCGCCGGATGAAGAGAGCCGCCATGGTGTCGGCCACCTCCCGGACCAGCTCGGGGTCGCCCCCCCGGTAGCGGATCTCCACGACATCGGCCTCCCGGTCGGGCCTCCGAACCTCCGTCCGGCCCTGGAGCTCCCGCACGGCGTCCTGGAAGCGCACCACGCCCACCTCGATCTCGTCGGCGTCGGCCGCCCCCGGCCCCAGGGACACGCGAACGCCCGCGAGGTCGACGGGCTGGCCGAGGCCGACCTCGCCGAACGTCCGCTCCTCGGCGCGGGCTCGCGAGAGGGGGCGGAAGAGGTCGGGGGCCTGCACCAAGGTCCCTGTCACCGCCCACCGATCCTCGCCGACCCGGGCGAAGCGGTAGGTCGCCTCCGGAGCGGCGGTGTCCGCCCGCACCTCCCCGAGGATCTCCGAGCGAAGCGTCCGGCCCGGCGAAGCGAGGGCGACCTGCAGGTCCAGCGCCTGAACGACCGCCTCGGCCAGGGACCGACTCTCGAGCACCGCCATCTCCGTGTACACCTCGCTCCCCGAAGAGAGCGACTGGAGCACGTCCAGCACCGCCACGCTCGAACGCTCCTCGTCCACGCGGATCGAGCTGGACGCCTCGTACACCGGGGGCACCAGGAGGACGAAGAGCAGCGTCAGCGCCAGGAGCGCCAGGGGCACGCCGGCGAACAGGACGGGGTGCCGCCGCACCGCGTGGAGGACGTTGACCGACCGGGACGCGGGGCGCCCGTTCACGGAAGGAGAGGCGGGGGCGGGAGTCATGGCCTGGTCACCGGGCGATGAGGGTCACGACCAGGCCGATGAACGCGGACGCCCCGCCGATCACCGCGGCCGCATTCCGGTCCAGCCAGCTCCGCTGCGGCACCTCGAGCTCGTCGCCGGAGCGGATGGGAGTCTCGCCCACGAGGGTCTCCTCGCCGAGCTCCGTCTCCACCACCCGTCCCCCCCTGCGGAGGATGATCTCGTCCTGCCGGGCCAGCGGCGTCCGCCCCCCTGCGGTGGCGAGCGCGTCGGCCAGCGTCATGGTGGGGTCCAGCGGATAGACGCCGGGCTCGTTCACCTCCCCCAGGATCCGCACCCTTCGAAGCACGATCACCTCGATCGACGGGTTCACCAGCCGCTCCCGGAAGAGGGCCAGCACCTCGGCCCTGAACGCATCGCGCTTCCTGCCGGCGGCCTGGAGCTCGCCGATCATCGGGAGCACGACGGTACCGAACTCGTTCACCGGGAACTCCCCGTTCAGGTGCTCCTCCCGCCACACCGAGACGCGGACGAGGTCGCCGGAACGGATGACGGAGCCCGCGTCCGTCGAGTCGACCGGCTCGGCGGCGGAGGTCTGCGCGGCGGCCAGCGAGGGGACGGCCAGGACGAGGAGCAGCGTCTGGACCAGGGAGCGGACGGAAGGACCCTGCGGGGCCCGGCAACAACGGATGTTCACGATCGCAAGGTATCCCCGCCACAGGAGCCGTTCAAGCGCCTCCTCCCCGGGTCCGGGCCCCCTCTCGGGGCGCCCCG
>JASFUL010000022.1:0-23582 GCA_050050315.1 Gemmatimonadota bacterium | reverse complement strand
CTCCGAGCACATCTCCAACCTCCACCTGGGTTGGGTTCTCGGCGGATGGCTCGTGGCCGTTGCCGTGAGCTCCGCGGGATTCATGGTCCTGGTGGGGCTCGGTCTGCTGGGACCCGGCGTCCGCGGGGGCACCCTTCTGGTTCCCGCGGCGATCGGGGTGGGGTTCTTCGTCGGAGGGTTGTTCGTCGGGCTCCGCTGGTCCGACGCTCCGGTGCTCCACGGCGCGGCGATCACCTTCCTGAGCGTGCTCGTCTGGTTCCTGGGCGAGGTGCTCACGCCGCGCTTCATGGAGCCGGCCCTCGGCAGCGGCGCGTCACGCTCGGAGTTCGCCCTGGGGATGATCCTCCTCCAGCTCGTGGTCACCGTCGCCGGCGGTCTCACGGGTCGCCGGATGGTGCTCGGCCGACTGGCGGCGGGGGAGTGAGGGGACGCTGGCATCACTCCTGCATAAACATATGGAGCGAACTCGCAGGCCGGTCCGCGAACGGGTCGTCGTGCCCGGGAGGGAGGCGACCGCGAAACTCGCCGGCGGGCCACGTTTCGAGGCCCTGGTTCGGGCCTACGCTTCTCACGGAGGAGACATGGTGGATCTGCGTAACGTCTACGGATTCCGGGCATTCGGGGTCGCAGCGCTGGCGCTGACGGCCGGAGCGTGCGCCCACGTCGGCCAGGACGAGTTCCAGGCCGGGATGGCCGACGTCCGCGCCGAGCTGCGGGCAGAAATGCAGGCTGGGGACGAGGCGGTGGAGAGCCGCCTCTCGAGCCGCATGGACGAAATGGCACAGCAGATGTCTCGTCTCGAGTCACAGCTCCGCTCGCTGGAAGAGGAGTTGGACGTCGAGGTCGAGCGCCTCGAGGCGTCCCTCCGGGTCCACACCCCGGTCCACTTCGGGTTCGACTCGGCCGAGCTCGACCAGGACGGGCGAGAGGTCCTCGATCGGCTGGCCGGCGTGCTGAACGACTACTATCCGACGGCGCTGGTCACGGTGGAAGGGTTTACCGACCCCGCCGGGAGCCAGGCGTACAACCTCGAGCTGGGTCAGCGCCGAGCCGACGCGGTGCGAGGCTGGCTGGTGAGTGACGGGCTCCTCCCCGACAGCCAGGTGCGAGCCGTCAGCTACGGTGAGGACACGAGCCGGCTGGTCCGGCCCGGCGAGGCCGGTCCCGGAGCCACGGGTCGCGAGAATCGGCGCGTGGTCGTGGTGATCGACCATCCCGGCGCCGAGGCGCAGCCGATCGTGGCCGACGGCAACGGCTGACCGGCGACGAAGAACGACGGGCGGGGGCGGGGCCGGGCCGGCCCGCCCCCGCTTCGCATCTCCCACCTCCGCCCCGACGACCTCCGGCGACGCCCGATCTCCGGGTCGGGCGCCGGACTCCCGCTGCGGGAGGTTTCCCGACACGTGGGGACCCTTCTCCCCACGCGCCCACGGCCCATTCTCCGACGGCGACCTCAGCCGCTGGCCGACGGAGCACCGGCCAATCCGTGATGATATTCACATATCGACCGGGTGGAGTACATCCGGATTTCCGAGAATGTGGATGACGGAGGCGACGCATGCTCCGCTTTACCCTACGCGGCCTGCTCCCGGCCGCGATCGTCGCGGTCACGATCCCCGGGTCCGGCACGGCCCAGACCAATGGGTTCGTGCTCCAGTGCTTCTCCGCCCGTACGGCCGGGCAGGGGTGCGTGACACGGGCCCAGACGGCGACCCCGACCAACCTGTTCCGGGACCCGGCCGGTCTCGTGGCGTTCGAGTCACCGGCCTTCGAGGTGAACGTCGCGCCGTTCATGCCGACGCTCACCTTCGAGAACTCGGCCAACTCGGGCACGACGGGAGCGCGCCACGCCTACCCGCTCGCGTCCGCCGCGTACGTGGGACCGAAGCTCGGGGGGCGTCTGGCCTGGGCGGTGGGCATGGAGCCCATCGGCGGATTCGGATCGGATTTTCTGCTCACCCACGAGCTGCTGAGCGGCCCGGCGGCGACGCCGGTGGAGTACGAGAGCTTCTTCGCGGCGGTGAAGCTCGGCCCCGCCGTAGCCCTGGAGATCGCGGAGGGGTTCAGCGTGGGCGCCAGCGCGTCGCTGCTGTACGAGGAGATCCGGGACTTCCGCATGCCGTTCACCATGCCCCCGTCCGCGGCGGCCGGGATGGAAGGGATCCCCATGCTCGACGCTCCGGTCTACGGACCGCTCTTCGAGCAGTTCACCGAGATGACCGCGTACGGTGACTCCCGGGGCTATGCGGGCGTCGGCTGGGCGGCGGACCTGGGTGTGCGGTACGAGCACCCCTCCGGCCTGATCCTGGCCGCCTCGTGGTCGCCGGAGCGGCGGGTCGAGGTGGACGGCGCCACGGCAGTCATCGACATGACGATGCAGTTCGGCCAGATGATGGAGGCCATGGTCATGGCGCGTGCCCAGGCGTACGGCGAGCAGCCCGCGGTGGCCCAGCAGGCGGTCATGGGACAGCTCGAGGCCGCCGGTCTGGACCTCGCTCGGGGAGTCGTCGCCGAGTACGAGGCCGCCACCGAGATCACCCTGCCCGTGACGGCGGGTCTCGGCGTGAGCCTGCCCGCGGGTGAGCATCTCCGGCTCGCGGCGGAGACGGAGTGGCGTCGCTGGTCGAGCGCCGAGCGCACCATGCCCTTCCGCCTCACCGGGGGCGACAACGCCAACATCAACCTCATGATGAACGGGGACCCGTCGGACGGGAGCTTCACCTACCCGTTCCCGCTGGACTGGAAGGACAGCTGGAGCGCCAAGGTCGGCGCCACCTGGACGCTGGCGTCGGGCAACGCGCTGCGGGCCGGCTACCTGTACGGGGAGAACCCCGTTCCGGACAACACCGTCTTCATCACCTTTCCCGCGATCTCCACCCGGGCGCTGACGTTCGGAACGACCTGGGCCGTGGCGGGCGTGCCCCTCGACCTGTCGGTGGTACGCGCCTTCGAAGCCGACATCGAGGGGTGCTCTCACGGGCACAAGCTGGGCGCCGAATACCTCGAGAGCCGGACCACGATGACCCAGACCGTGGTGACCCTGGGGACGCGGCTGGCCTTCTAGGTCGAAACCTACCGGCTGCGCCGGCCGCGTCGACCGGCGGGCCGCTCGCGGCGTCGGGCCCCTGGCGGGGTCCGGCGCCGTCGTGTGTGTCGGTGGCGCCGTCCTGTGTCCGGCTGGCGCCGTCCGTGCGCCGCGACCAGGCGTCGGGCGTGTAACTGTCGGGTATCTCCCCACAGGCGCCGTCAGGCTTTCCACCACAGCACGTCCAGGGGTGGGCGATGAAGATTGGGGGAACGACCCAGCCCCCGCCTCTCATGTCCGGCTTCGCGCACCGATGCCGGACCGGCCCGCTCCGGCGGACCCGGGATCCGGCTCTCGATCGGCTCGACGGGCTCGTCCGCCCTCTCCAGAGGGGCGGGGCGGCGGAGCCGCGACACCTGGCCGAGTCTCCGGCGCACCTGCTCGATCGCGGGCCCTAGGCCATGGAGTCCCGGGGTCCACCCGCCGGTGACGCCGTGCCTGCCTGGCAGCGGTGGCTGAACGGCGGGGTCATCCTCGTGGCGCTGGCGAAGGGCTACCGCAGCCTCCGCTCGGCGGCGGAGGAGATCCCCGGCTTCGAGTCCTACGAGAGATTGTCCCGGACCGTGGTCGCGCGGGTGTTCGGGGCCGTGCGGTTACCGGAGAGCGTCGGCGGGCTCCTGGAGCCGTACCTGGAGGCCCGGGCCGCGCGGCGCATGGACCCACCGCTCGTCTTCGCCCTCTGGGTCGTCGTCGGGTGCCTCGGTCTCTATCCGTCCTACCTGGGTCACCTCGACACGACACCGGGCGTCTTCGCGATCCTGCCGTTCGTGTCGGGTGTCAATCCCTTCGTGGGTCTGATCACCGCCCTGGACTTCTCGCTCCTGGACTGGATCGGGAAGTGGCTCCCGTTCGAGAGCGTCTATGGCGCGGATCTCGGGGACGGGCTCCACAACTACTTCGGAGCCCGGGGGGGCTACCTTTTCGCCTACTCCACGGTCCTTCTGGCCGGCGTGCTTCCCGGGGTGCTGGCGAGAGTCGCGCGAGCCTTCGTGTACCGGTTGCTGAGGGGTTCCACGCCCCGTACTGGAGCCGCTGCGGGCGTCGTCGCGCTGGTGGGCGCGGGCACGCTCCTCCTCTGGTGCCGCGGGGGAGAAGCGACCGCCTCCGTCACCCTGGCGACGGCCGTGGTCCTGATGACGCGGAGCGCGTTCACACCCGGGGAAGGCGGCGTCTCGGAATCCCTTGCGCAGGCGGCGGCCACCATCGCCGGTATGGTGGGCGGGACGGTGGGTGCCCTCGGCACCCTGGAATGGGCCCGGGCCGTAGGCAACGACTTCGCGTTCGAGCACTTCCGGAGCGACCCCGACATCAGCTGCAAGAACCTGTCGGAGGCGAACTGGATCGGGCGTCGTGGCTCGACGGGCCTCGGAGGCGCACTCGGGGGCGCGGCGCCGCCCGGGAGCGGCCTGGTCACGGCTCCGGGGGGGCTGCTGGGAAGGGTCCTCTCGGGGTCCGCGCCCGAGGCCCTGGGTCTCACCTACGTGAACCTGCTCGAGGAGCCGACGCCGCCTCCCCCCGAGGAGGGCGCGCCGGGTCGGGACCCCGGGGGCGGCCCCACCTACGTGAACCTGCTCGAGGAACCGGGGCCCCCGCCCCCGGAGCAGGGGACCCCGAGCCGTGACCCGAGGGGCGGCCCCACCTACGTGAAGCTCCCCGGGGGACCAGGGCCTCCCCCGCCGGCTCCGGCCCAGCCGGCTCCACCGGTCGAGGCTCCCACTCCGCCCTCGCCGGTCGGGGCTTCCGAACAAGGGCTGCCCGCCCCACCACCGCCGGAGCCGCCGCGCGTGGTCGGCCCCCAGGTGTTCTTCGGAGGGAGCGAGGCCCTGGAGATCCTCGAGCGCAAGGGCCTCGTCAGGCGCACCGCAGCCGGTTGGCAGGCCGTCGGCGGGTTCCCGGACACGCCGGGCAGCAACCTGACCTTCCAGGGGGAGACCCTCGGAGAGCTCGTCGCGGCCGGTTGGCAGTGGGTGGACGAAGGGGAGCGGCTCATCGACCCCGACCGGATCGCCATCACCGTGGTGGCGAGCGCCGAGTAGGGCCGATGGACACGCCGGAGGATCGAAGCGTCAGAGCCGACCAGGATAGCGCCGGTGCCCGCGGGGGCGCCGTTCGGAGACCCGCTCCGTGGGCTGCCCGGGGCTTCTCGAGACTGAACCACAGGAGGGCGACCATGAGGCGCATCATCTGGCTCGCCGTCGTCGGACTGTCACTCGCCGTGACGGCCGGGGCCGCTCGCGCGCAGGCGTGGCAGGCCGTATCCGTTCCCACGGCCGTGAAGGACGTCGCCATCTGGGGCAACGTCTGGATCCTCGGCCAGAACAACCAGGTCTACGTCTGGGGCGGCGCCGGCTGGACGCCGCATGCGACACCGCTTCGGGATCTGGTCTCCATCGAGGTCGGCCCCGATCAGCGCCCGTTCGTGAACGGGGGTGCCACGTGGACGCTCTACAAGAGCAACGGAAGCGGGTGGAGCGCGCTACCGGGCACCGGCGTCTCGAATCTCGGGGTCGATGCCCGGAGCTATCCGTGGAGCAGTCTGGGTTCGGCCAGGCTCTTCCAGTACTTCGATGGCAGGGCCTGGCAGAGGGGCACGTACGGAGTCGGGAGTTCGATCACGTTCAACGCCGGTGGCATCGCCGGGGCGATCGGGAACGATGGCCTCGCGTACCGCCTGATGAACGGTCAGCTCCGTAGACTGGACGGCCCGCTGTGTGCGGACCTGGACATCGACGACCGAAGCTACGTCTGGACGGTCGGGAAGGGCGACGGCCGCGTCCACCGCCAGGACGGCTCCGGCTGGGCCACCTACCAGCTGCCGGGAGCGGTGCAGGCCTCCCGGATCGCGGTCACCGGCGCGGGCCAGCCCTACGTCGTGGGGAACGACGGCCAGCTCTACACGTGTCCGGGTTGCGCGGGAGGGGGCGCGCCGCCGCCGCAGACGACGAATCGTCCCCCGAACGCTCCGACCGTGCCCGCGGGGACCTGGGACCCACCGCTGACGGTGGCTCCCGGAGGTAGCGTCCAGCTGGCCTGGAGGAACAACGGCGATCCCGACGGGGACGCCCTGACGTTCGGCGTCTACGTCCAGCAGCACGACCCGGCGACGCAGCGGTGGATCCCGTCGCCGGGCTTCAGCGACGCGGCCGGCAACCCCGTCGCCGTCTGGATGACCGGCACGAGCTACAGCTTCACTCCGCAGCCGGGCACCTACTACTACTGGCAGGTCATCGTCTGCGAGGTCGGCCGCACCGCGGATCAGCCGTGCCTGGCCAGTGGCTGGAGCTGGTTCCGCACGCGCTGACCCAGGCCGGGGGAAGAGGCGGGACCGTCGGGGGATGGGCTACGTATCCGGGCCCGCGAGAGCCGGGCTGGACGAGGAGGAGCGACCATGAAAGTCCGGGCGTGCGTCCTCGCGGTCGGGTTGGCCGTCACGGTGTCGGCGTGCGACAGCTCGATCTTCTCCTCCGACGGCCCCTCCGACGCTCCCGTCGTGCTCTCGGTCCCCTACCGGGCGCAGCAGACCCAGGTGTGGTGTTGGGCCGCGACCTCCGAGATGGTGCTGGCGTACTACGACGTGAACATCCCCCAGTGCGAGATCCTCAGCGCCTGGATGCAGACGAACTGCTGCGTCGTGAATCCAGTCTGCGAGCGGACCGCCAGCCTCCAGGTGATGCAGGGGACGCTCAACTACTTCGGAGGGCTCGAATCGTACATCTCCGGAGCCCTGACCTTCGACCAGGTCAGGACGGAGATCGACGCCGGCCGCCCCCTGATCCTGGCGTACAGCAACTCCTTCGCCGCCCACGTGGTGGTGCTCTACGGCTACGACCCCCGGAACGCCTCCGTCTACGTCCACGATCCCTACTTCGGCTCCTTCAACCCGCCGTACGGGAGCAGCTTCAACTACGGCGGCACGATGTACTGGTACCAGACCATCGCGGGGATCCGGCGGTAGGTCGCCGAGCCTTCTCCGCGGCCGACGGCGGCGGTCGGCCACCAGGAGGGAACGCGGGCGGCCGGATCGGTGATCAGGACTCTCCCGTCCACCTGCGGATCAGGCGAGCCAGGGGCTCGTGCACGTGGGGAAGCATGAGGTATAGCTCGCCCTGATAGTGCTGGTAGGCGTGGATCTCCGCGTTCGCGGCTTCGTGATCGCCCGCCTCTTCTGCCTCCCGCATCCTGACGAGGGCCTCTTTCATGTTCAGGACGTGGCTCAGGGCCGTCGAGCAGTGCTGATACTCCTGGGCCTTCCTCCGTTCTGCCTCCGGGTCACCGGCCAGCCTGGCCTCGCTCCGTTCGACGTTGGCCCGGTCCATCAGTGCCGAGAGCTCCACGATCTCCATGTCGGTGGGGACCGGGAAGCTCGCGCTCGGAGGTCCGGAACCCTCGGGGGTCGTCGGTCCTCCGCCGTTCGGCCCGAAAGCGAGGAACGCCGCGTATGCGGCCACGCCCACGATGATCGCCAGCAGCAGCTTGCCACCGAACGAGACGCCGCTCCGACGGGCGGGGGGGCCAGCCTGGCCGGAGTCTCGTGGCGGTCCGGCCGGGACGGCGCCTTCGGCGAGCGCGGTCCCGCAGTTGCCGCAGAACTCGTCCCCCGGCTCCACCGGGTCTCCGCATCGGGGGCAGGTCCCGGTCACGTGCCGTTCCGTCGACCCCCCGTCGGACGTCATCGCCCACCTCCTGGCGGATGACTCGCCGGCGCGCCGCAGCGGACGCAGAACTTCGTTCCCGGTCGTAGCGCTCCACCGCACCGGGTGCAGAAGCGCGGTGACTCGGATGGCGGACCCGGGGCCAGCGGCTCTTCCACGTGCAGCCCACCGGACGGGGCCTCGCCCGCACCCGGCGAGACGGGCCGTTCCACGGTGAGGGTGTCCAGCCGTTCCAGCGTGTCCCGGGTCATCGCCCGAAGCCGGGAGAGTCGATCGGCTTCGAGTCGGATCGTCTGCGGTGCGTCCGCGGAGATCCAGTGACCCGCATCGGAGCGGTACCACTGCCGCGACTCACCCACGTAGGTCCACCACGTACCGGACGGATCGGCGGCGACCAGTTGGGCCCGCAGCCTCTCGGCTTCACCGTGCCGGAGGACGCCGAGCTTCCGTCCGGCGGAGATCGTGTGGGCGAAGATCTCGACCTCCACGGCGGACGCGGCTCGCGCGGCCCGGACCGGCCGGGGTGTGCCCGAGCTCACGCCCGCGTCCGGGTCGAGGGGAGCGCCGCACAACAGGCACGCGGTAGCCTCTCCGGCGATGTTGGCGCCGCAGGTCGAGCACTTCGTCGACCTCGTGGCCGGGGTCATCGTCCGGGACCCCAGACGTCGATCGCGGGAAAGAAGTCCTCCAGGTACTTCCAGTAGACGACCACGGTCGTCAGGGGATCCCCGTTCGCGTCGGTCGCGAAGGCCGTGGGTCCCTCGGCGGCGAAGTGGACGAGCAGGGGGGTCCCCGCCAGGGCGTCGGGGATCGGGCCGGGGGTGTCCGACAGCTCCTTGAACGGGTAGGCCCGGCTCTCGTCACCGAGAAGAACCACGAGCACCAGCTCGCGCTCGCTGCGCGAGCCGGCGGGCGGCTCTTCACGGGAGGTACGGTAGGAGAATGCGTCCGTGCCCCAGTCGGGTCGGAGGACCGTCGTTCCGGGGTGGGTCCGCCGCCACTCCGACCAGGTGGTCTGGACGGCCGGGAGCAGCACCAGCCCGGTCCCCTCCTCGGGCCCGTCCACGGCCCGGGAAGCCAGCTGGGACCAGGTGCTTTGGCTCTCCGCGTCCTCGAAGAGCAGGTTCATGTGGTAGAGGTCGGGGTGGAACCTGAACCTCAGGGGCTGCCCCCGGACCCGGCCGCTGAACACCGCGCCGGTAGCGCTCAAGGGGCACCACGTGACAACGACCGGCTCACCGTCCACCGTGTCGTTGAGGACCTCGATCGGCGCCAGGGCGGGGATCGGGTAGGCCCGGGTCTCGCCTCGGTGACGGAACCCCAGCACCAGGTCACCCGGGTGGAGCCAGTCCACCGAGTCGGCCGGCAGGAACGCGGCGGCCTGGTTCACCGGCATGTCCGTGCACCCGAACGCGCCTAGAGCTCCCGCCGCGAGCAGGAGGCAGTGACGCCTGAACCCGGGTCCAGTCAGGCTCATGAGGAGCTCCTCGAGCTGGCCCTCGCCGCCGCCCTACGTATCGCATGTGCTACGCTAATAGTCTACCACGGTTTGCGATTCTGCGGGAGGCTTTCCCGTTGCCGGTGCGGTGTGGATCGACCAGGAACTGCTGGTGGGGGTGCGACGACTGGATGGACAGCGTCGGTGAGGCGCGGACGAAGACCGACGTCTGCCTCCCGGTCCTGAGCCCGGACGCGCTGGAATCCCGGTACGCCTTCGAGCTGGCCGGGATCCAGTACCTGGACTTCACGAACGACTCGGCACGGCCCTTCGATACGCTCTTCGGGACGCTGGTGGGCCGACTCGCGTAGGGACGGGGTGCCGATCGCGGGTGCGGTGGCTACGGCTCTGCCAGGGCCGAGCGTGGTTCGACGGTCGTCGCGCGGCGGGCCGGTACCCACGCGGCCATCAGGGCCACTGCCAGGCAGCCGGCGGCCACGAACGCGAAGATGTGGGGGTCGAGAGGGCTGATGCCGACCAGGAAGCTCTCGAGGAAGCGGGTGAGGAGAGCCGCCGCGCCGACGCCCAGGACGATCCCGAGCCCGGTCACCGCCAGCGCCCCCCGGAGCACGAGCCCGACGACCTGAGCGGGGCTCGCCCCGAGCGCCTGGCGGATACCGATCTCCCGGGTCCGGCGACCGACGGCGTAGGAGAGGACCCCGTACACGCCCACGGCGGCCAGGACCAGCCCCACGCAGGCGAAGGCCCCGAGGAGCAGCGTCGTGAAGGTCTCCATTCGGCGCTCGAAGCGTACGATCGAGCGGGCGCGCTGGACGTCGAAGACCGGGAGGGAGGAATCGACGTCGCCCACGGCGCTCCGCACCCCCGCCACGAGCGATTCGAAGGCCGCGGGACCGCCGGAGGCGGCGGAGGAGCGTACGAAAATCTCCAGCGAAGCGGTCGGGAACTCGGAGGGATCCTGACGGAGGGGGCGGTACCACGTCCCTTCGATCTCGCCGAAGTCCGCCACGTCCTCGGCGACCCCCACGACCGTGACGACCGGGGCGTCGAGCTCGTCGGCCGCCCCCGCGCGGAGGCGCCGGCCCACCGGATCCTCTCCGGGCCAGAGCCGCTCGGCCAGGCTCTCCGCCACGACCGCGACGTCCGGAGACCCGGGATCGTCCGACGGACGGAATCCCCGCCCCGCCAGAAGCTCGATGCCGGCGGTCCGGAAGAAGCCGGGTGTCACCGCACGGTGGTTCACCGTGACGCTGGACTGCTCGGGCGAAGGTGCGCGGTCGAGGGGCCAGACCGCGGCGCCCCATCCCTGGTCCCGAAGCGGATTGAAGTTCGTCACGGCGGCGTCCCCGACCGTCTGGAGCCTGCGGACCCGCTCCACGATCTCGTCCATCAGCAGCATCCGCCCGCCCGGCTCGGCGTAGCCCCCGGTCGAGGGAGAGACCGCGAAGACGGCGAGGCCGTCGACGTCGACGCCGAGGTCCGTCGCCCGCAGGTTCCGAAGGCTCTGGACCATCAGACCCGCTCCCGTCAGGAGCACCACGGCGACCGCCACCTCCGTCACGATCAGTCCGTCCAGCACCCGTCCCTCTCCGCCCGCGCCACCACGCGACCGCGAGACCGCCCCACCCGGCCGGTGTCGGATGGCCCGCGCCGCTACGGGGAGCGTGGAGAGGACGGCGACGAGGGCCGCGGCGGCCATGCCGAACGCCGCGACCCGACCGGTCACCGCCACGTCCCGGAAGAAGTCGGCGACGTCGTCCATGGGACTCATCGCGGCGAGGGGTGGACCGGCCCAGGAGGCGACGGCGATCCCCAGGGCGGCGCCTGCGATGGAGAGGAGCAGACCCTCGACCAGGACCGGACGTACGAGGTCCAGACGGGAGGCCCCCAGCGCCACCCGGACCGACAGCTCGTCCTGACGCCGCTGGGCTCGAGCGAGGACCATGCTCGCCACGTTGGCCGTCGCGATGAGGAGCACGAAGAGCGCCGCCCAGAGCAGCGCCCGTACCTTCTGATCCATCCCCTCGAGCACCTCCTCGCGAATGGGAATGACGCGGATGCCCGATCCCTGGTTGGTGTCGGGGCGCTCCGCCGCGAGGCTCGAGGCGACGGCGTCGAGCTCGGCGCGGACGCCCTCGAGGGTGGCGCCCTCGACCATGCGGGCGGAGACGTTGAGGATGCCCCGCTCCCACTCCTCGGCGTCGGGTGAGAGACCGAGGGGGAGCCAGACCTCGGCGCTGTACGGGTAGCGGAAGCCCTCGGGCATCACCCCCACGACGGTGTAGGCCCGGCCCGCGACCACGATCTCCTCGCCCAGCACCGACGGGTCGCGTCCGTACCGTCGGGTCCAGAGGCTGTGGGAGAGGACGGCCACGGGAGCCGGGGCGCCGGCCGCGTCCTCGTCGGGCCCGAAGGTCCGTCCGAGGAGCGGCTCCACGCCGAGGACGGAGAAATGCGTCCAGGTCGCCTCGATCCCGACCACCCGCTCGGGCTCGCCCTCGCCCTCACCGGTCAGCGAGAGCGTCCGGAAACGGGCCGCCGCCATGTCGCGCAACACGGTCGTGCGCTCCCGCCAGGCGGTGAAGTTCCTGCCCGTGACGGACGACGCCCGCACCCCCTGTCCCGGGAGCTCGCGGGTCTGGCGGAGGCGCACGAGGCGGTCCGGCTGGTCGAAGGGGAGGGGGCCGAGGACGAGGAGGTCGAAGACGGTGAACACCGTCGTGCTCGCCGCCAGCCCGATCCCGAGCGTGAGCACGATCACGAGCGACGTGCCCGGTCTACGGAGGAGCGTCCGCACCGCGATCCTCGCATCGTTCCACACGTCCCCGATCATCCCACCCATCGTCGTCCTCCCGTCTGCTCCGATCCGCGTAGGTCCACCGGCGCGGCCGCGCCCGCAGCGCTTTCACCCAACTTCACCCGGCGCGGGTCCCGGGAGCAACCCGGGGTACGGGAGGCGGGCAGCGTGGAGATGGAGGCGGGTCCCGCTGGAGGCCCGGGAGGCGCGGGATCCCCACGGACCAGTGAGCCGGGTGGGGATCGAACCCACGACCTACGGATTAAAAGTCCGTTGCTCTGCCAACTGAGCTACCGGCTCGTCGTCAAGCTAACCCGCGGCGGCGAAGGGCAGAAGCGTGAATCAGGCGCTCAGCACCGCGCGCACGAGGAAGCCGGTGAGCTCGCGCACCGTGCGGGGGTGAACCAGGGGCACCTTCGGCTCCGCCAGGGACTTCGCCCAGGTGTCCGGAAGGGCCTGACGCGCCAGGAGGGTGGCCCAGACGGTGGGCCCGGGCGGTGGTGGCAGGTGGGCGACCTCCTCGACGGTCACGATCCGCGGGTCCACGTCCGTGGGGAGCAACCTCCGGATCCGCTCCGGCGTCAGGGGGTCGTCCACGACGGCGACGAAGGCGCTGTCTGCCGCGAGCTCGTGAAGCGCCTGAAGCCATTCCGGGCTGACGCGCAGGAGGACGACGGGGATCTCCGCCTCCTCCAGGGCCTGGCGGGCCTCCGAGTGAAACGCCGTCGTGACGACGAGGTCCGGCGGAGCTTCCGCCCGGACCAGGTCCCGGCGGTCGACCCGTCGGTGCTCGGTCGGCACCAGGACGCGCCGGGACGGGACGCCGAGTACGGACTCCACCTCGGCCGCGAGACCCTCCAGGGTGTCTCGGGTGCTCTCGACGCACACGACGTCGAGCCCCGCCGCCGTCGTGCGTTCGAGGGTTCCCGCGAGCTCCCTGGGGGACATGCCCCGCTGCCAGGCCTGGTACAGCACCGTGGCGAGCCAGGACTCGGTCTCGGAGAGGATCGGCCGACCCTGGAAGAACTGCTCCGGTCGGGCCAGGTAGACACCCGATCGGGGCCGGACCTCCACCAGGCCCTCCTCCTCGAGCTGGTGGTAGGCCCGGGCCACGGCCCGGTGGTCTTCTCCCGTTTCGCTCGCGACGCGACGGATGCCCGGAAGGCGGTCGCCCGGCGCGACCCCGCCACGGTGGAACGCACCGAGAACCCGGCGGCGAAGGCTGTCCTCCAGGTTCTCGGACCAGGATTCCACGGTGGCACCTCGCCGCATGGGTCAGAGCCGATGGCTGGCCACAATCTGATACAGGCTGTAGTCCCGACTCAAGGGTCGCGTATGGACCATCGAGCCGGGAGCTCCGGCTTCCCGACCGCCCGATCCCGGGTTCCGATCCAAGAGAGATGTCCCATGAGAGGTCACGTCACGGTTCTCGACCCATCCGGGAGTCTTCTGGATCTTGCGCGACCCGCCCTCGAGGTAGCCGGGTACGACGTCACCGGAGTCCGGTCGGTGGACGAGCTCGTCGAGCGGGTCGAGAAGCGGCGCGCGGTCGTCGTGATCGACGCCTGCCAGCCGTTGGAAGGCGGGCCCCCGCGGCTGGTCGCGGCGCTCCGCCGACGGGCCAACGCCTCGATTCTGCAGGTGTCCGGGTGCGCGGCCGTCGACGCGGCGTCCCGGCGCCACCCTTACCGGGCCGACAGGTTTCTCGTGCGGCCCTTCCGGGAGATCGAGCTGGTGGCCGCGGTCGACGATCTGTCGGGGAACGGCCACCCCGGAGAGGACTCGCTCGGGGGAATGATCGGAGGCTCCGAGGCCATGCGCGGGGTGTTCCGCGCGGTGCGGCTGGTTGCTCCGACGGAGGCGACGGTACTGATCTGCGGGGAGACGGGCACGGGAAAGGAGAGGATCGCCGGGGCCGTGCACGCGCTCTCCGCGTCCCCCGAGGGGCCGTTCGTGCCCGTGCAGTGTGGGGCGCTTCCGGAATCGCTCCTCGAGGCGGAGCTCTTCGGGCACGTGAAGGGGGCGTTCACGGGCGCCGAGCGGCAAAGAGAAGGGCTGGTCGGGGCGGCGGAGGGCGGAACCCTCTTCCTGGACGAGATCGCCAGCACGCCCCCGCGGTTGCAGACGCGTCTCCTGAGGGTGCTCGAGGAACGGCAGGTCAGGCCCGTGGGAAGCGCGCGGCCCCGGGACGTGGACCTCCGGGTCCTGGCTGCGACGAGTCGAGACCTCGAGCGGGAGGTGGAGCGGGGGAGCTTCCGGGCGGATCTCTACTTCCGCCTGCGAGTGTTCACCATCCGGCTCCCCCCTCTCCGGGATCGCGAGGGCGACGTGAGGCGGATCGTCGCGGCGTGTCTCGACGGCTGGGGGGCCGCTCACGACGGCCCTCCGCGAGGGATCTCGGCGGAGGCGCTGCGACGGCTGGAGACGTACTTCTGGCCCGGGAACGTCCGGGAGCTGCTGGCCGTCCTGGAGAGTGCGTCGATCCGTGCGGGGGGAGAGACCATCCGCGTCGAACACCTTCCCCCGGAGCTTCATCGAAGGCAGGGGGAGCCCCGGGGCGCGGCGGCGGTCGACCACGCCGCGTCCACGGTCGGGAGCCCGGGGGACGACGGCGAGGCGTCCGAGCGGGAACGGATCCTCGGCGCCCTCCGGGAGGCCGGGGGTCACCGCGCCCGGGCGGCCCGGATGCTGGGGTTCAGCCGGACGACCCTGTGGAGGCGGATCCGCGCCCTCGGGATCACGCCTCCGGACGACTGATTCCACGAGCGTTCCCCCGCGTCCGGGGCGTTCCGTGAAACAGACGGCACGTGTTCCCTGAAACACGCCCGCGTTCCACGGGACGTCGGAGCGGAACGAGGGGGCCGCGGTCGGTTCCGTGCATCCGGTTGTGCGAGAACGACTTGGATGCGGTTCACGCTTCCTGGGATCGCGTGGCACTCCCATTGCCACTGGGTACCGTGCTGCGATGCAGCCTGATGCCTCGAACCCGGAGGACCCCATGCGATGGATCGTGACCGCTCTGTGCTGTGCCCTTCTGGCGGCGTGCGCCGACACGCCGAGCCCTGCGGCGCCTGAAGACGCGCCCGACCTCGACATTCTGGCCTCGATGGGCAACATGCCCGAAGGCACGGGCGTCCTGACGGCCAACGGATGGTACGAGGAGGAGGAGATCTACTACCTCCTCCTGGGCGCCGAGGAGGGGGTGACGCAGCGGGGACGGAATGACCTATACCTCATCGGAGAGAACCGCCGCTATCAGGCCAACGTGGCGGAGTTCATCCCGGGAGAGCCCGGTTACACGCCCCACTGGAACGTGAACTTCGTCCACACCGCTCCGGGGATAACCCTGGGCGACATCCTCGCCAGCCCCTACGTGTCCGACCACTACGGAACCGAGCCGGTGCTCTTCGACGACGCCGAGGACATCCTGGCCGCCGAGGCCGACGGACTGGTCGTGATCGAGACGCCGGGCGTGGTCGTGCTCTGTCCCATCATCTCCGAAGAGGGCGCGGAGGCTCCCGGGAACACGGAGCTCCCGGAGGACTTCCTCCCCTTCCCCGAGACCTTCTGACCGTTCGACGGAGCTCCCTCCCCGACGCTCGGGGAGGGAGCCTCCCACGGGGTCCGTTCGACGGGGACTCCGCCCCGGTCGCTCACCGGCGTCGGGGGGTCCGGCGACCCACGCCGGCGAAGCTCGCACGGTGGTGCGGCGAGGGCCCGAGGGAGGCCAGCGCCTCCCGGTGCTCGGCGGTCCCGTAGCCCTTGTTGCGATCCCATCCGTAGGCGGGGTAGCGGGCGTGCAGGCCCTCCATGAGTCGGTCGCGACAGACCTTGGCCACCACGGACGCGCACGCCACGCAGTGCACGCGGTAGTCACCCTTCACCACGGCGTCGTGCTCCCATCCGAGCCCCTTCACGGGACGGCCGTCCACGACTACGTGGCCCGGCCGACAGGTGAGGTGCTCGAGGGCCCGGGCGACCGCGAGGCGCGTCGCCGGGACGATACCACGGGCGTCGATCTCCCCGGGGCTCGCGGCGCCTAGACCGACGGTGACCGCCCGCTTTCGCACCACCTCGGCGACGGCCCGTCGCTCCCCCTCCCGGAGGTCCTTGGAGTCGGTGGCCCCCTCGAGCCACGTCCCGGGGGGGAGCACCACCGCGGCGGCCACCACGGGGCCGGCCAGGGGGCCCCGTCCCACCTCGTCCACGCCGGCCACGAGCTCGACCCCCCGCTCCCACCAGCGGCGCTCGTACGCCAGGGGGTCGCGGAGGCGGCGGCGCCTTCGCGGGCGGCGGGATCGGGGGGCGGGGGCCATGCGGAGAAGCTAACCGGAGGTCGGCCCTACTGCAGCCGTCGAGCCCAGACCACGTGGAAGCCGGCGACGCCCTCCTCCATGCACCGATCGAGCAATGGGCCGTCCTCCTCGCAGATGCCGTCCCGACCCGCATACACGTGGAGCTGCGCCTCGCCGTTCTCCAGCAGCGTGACCCGCATGAAGCCCGGCCGCGAAGCTCCGTACAGCATCCCCCGGGCGCCGGAGACCCCCGTGAGCTTGCTTCCGGCACCGCTGACCACGCTCCAACGGGGCTGATCGTCGGACCATCCCTCCAGCACCTGCAGGGAGTGGTCGTGGCCTCCCGCCCACAGGAGCGGACGGCCGCTCTCCTCGAAGATCTCCCGCAACCCGACGAGCAGCGCCCGATAGGGCGGAGAGTTGACGTCCTGGATCAGGGCCCCGGAGCGTCGCAGGACGTACAGGAGACCTAGGCCCTTCCAGAACGGCGTCGGACCCCCGTGCGGCCCTCCCGAGAGGAAGGGATGGTGTGCGGCGATGATCACCTCCCGCCGGCCGGCGGTCCGTAGCGCCTGGCCGAGCGCCCGTACGATCGGGGCTTCCCAGGGGTCCTCGTGGGGCCGGAGCCACCACTGGGTGTCCATCAGGACCAGGCGGAGCCGGTCGCCGACGTCCAGGGCCACGGGCCCGGGCTGGCCCGCCGGGGGCAAGAGCCCCACTCCGAGGCCACGTTCTTCCGCCATCGCCGCCAGCAGGCCCTCCAGGTTGCGGAGGTGCGCGACCCCTTCGGCGCCGGTCGTCTGCCCCCAGTCGTGGTTTCCGGGCAGGAAGATTCCCCGGGTCCCCCGACGCCGCGCCACCGGACCCGACAAGACGTCGACCTGGGCCCGCAGGCGGGATGAGTCCCGGGGGAACTCGGGTGATCCCCGTTCGTGGACGCCGTTCGGGTAGACGAGATCGCCGAGGAACACGACGGAGACGGCGGAGTCGCGGGCGAGGCGGGAGGACCAGGCCTCGACCTCCCGCTGCAGGACGGCCAGCACGGGGCTACGGCCGGGGAGCGCCTCGCCAGCGTCCCCGACGAGGAACACCACGGCGTCGACTTCCGGGCCGGTCGGGCTCGGGAGAGGGGTCCAGTCGCTCACGGTCGGAGGCGGGGGGCCGCACGCCGCGACGGCGAGGATCGCCGTCACGAGCCACCATCCCCCCGAACCCACCCGGAGCCGCGGCCGGGGCCGCCTTTCCGGCGCCGTCATCGGATCGGGATCGAGACGGCGATGGGAACCCGGCGCGAGCGGTTCGACGAGGCGCCTTCCGGCCTGCTCCCGTCTCCGGCCGACCACAGGACGCCGACGACGCTTCCGACGAGCACGCCCGCCGCGCTCCCGATCACGCCACCGGCCCAGTGGCCCTCCGAGCCGGGCCAGGCCCGAGAGCCGATCGCCGTCCCGAGGGCGGCGCCGAGCAGCAGACCGGCCCCCGCACCCATACCGGTCCGCCTGAGACGGTCCTGGTCCTGGAGCCCGAGGACGGTCCCGCCGACGACCCCGACCAGGACCGGCAGGGCTTCCCACCCTACCGCGTCGCGGGCGGCGTAGAGGTAGTCGTCGGCGAAGCGGGCTTCGGCGGTCCAGATCCCGACCGACACGATCCCCCCGGCCATCAGCCCCCCGGCTCCGCCCACCAGCGCCGGGAGCGCGTCCTGTCCCGACGCGGCGTGGGGCCCGACCCCGAGCAGCGCGCACGGCGCGACCAGGGCCGAGATGGTTCGTGGGGCGCGGCGGCGCATGTTGGCTTCGATCTCTCCCTGGTGGGATGATCCGCTTCGCCGGATTCCCGGACGTGGGAGCACCTGGACGACGCGCCGAACCCCTCGAAGGGCCGGCTGTTCCAGCGCGGGCGGCTGGTCCGTCGGCCCCCTCGGCCACACGTTCGGTCGGTGGCCTCGTGCCGACCCGCATCGTCCGGAGGGCCGAGCGCCGCACCTTCATCCAGGCCCCGACGGGGCCCGAGAGGGAGCACGACGACCATGAGGGCACGCAGGACGACGGCGCTGGTTCTCGGGATCGCGCTGGTGGCCGTGATCGCGCTGCTCCTCGATCGGCAGCGCAGGCCGGAGGAGGAGTACGAGTCGACCGGTACGGACGCCCCCGCGGACGTCGAAGGGTTGTGGCGGGCCGACGAGCGTCTCGGAGACGGCGCCGGGGCGAATCTCCGCGGCCGGCTGGTCCACGCCGGTGGCCAATGGGGTCTCGTGCTCGTGCGGCTCGACGACGACGGGCGGCCGCGACGAGCCGACGTGGAGTTCGGTCACTACCGCGCCGGCGCGGACACCCTCTGGATCGGCGTCGAGGGGATCGTGTCCGGAGAGGTCGGGGGCGCGGCTCCCGATGTCGGGCCCTCCGTCCGCGTGCCCGGCGCCGTATCGGACTTCGCGGCCGCAGTGGAGGTCGGCCCCGACCGGCTCGCCGCCACCTTCCCCGACGGGGCGGTCTACCGCTTCCACCGGGAGGATCCGGCGCCGGGTCCCGGCTCCCGGGGTCTCGGGGGCGTGTGGGAGGCCCGCGCCCTGGAGCTCGAGCGCGGCCCGGAGTACGGCCTGGCCGGCCGCCTCTTCCTGGGGAGGGAGACGTGGCTGGTCGCCTACTTCGTCGTGGACTCGACCGGCACGGCCCGCCGGGCCGCCGGTGAGCACGGAACGTGGAGGGTCGCGGCCGACACCCTGTACCTCTCCGTCGACGACCGGGTGACGTACGGGGAACCCCTTCCGGGTCTGCCCGTCACTCCCTTCGATGCCGCGCTCTCCGTGGACGAGGATTCTGCGGTCCCCTTCGAGCGCTCCGGCGCCACCTTGCGCCTGCTCTTCCCGGGCTGGGGACGCATCGTCTTCGAGCGCCCGGGTGCGGCTCCGGCCTGATCCGGCACCCCGCGGTACCCCTTCACGGCGGCGGGGGGCTCGCCCTCGGAGCCCGTGTGTCTTCTATTGAGGGACGCGGGCCGACCCGCTCGGCCCCGGCGTGCCCGCGAGGGCGGGCACCGCCCCAACGAACGAACTGCCCCGGACCCATGATCCGACCCGCGGACCAGGCGCTCATCGACCGCTGGCTGGGCGAGCCGGCCCCGCTCCTTCCCGTCCTCCACGCCTTCCACGACCGGGACGGACACCTCTCCGACGACGCCATCCGCGCCGTGGGCGAGGGGCTCCGGATCCCGCTCGCAGAGCTGTACGGGACGGTGACCTTCTACCACCATTTCGCGCGCGAGCCGGGCGGGCTCGAGCGTCCGCGGGTGTGCACCGGCCCGATCTGCCGCACGAGGGGAGCCGGCGCCATCCTCGAGGACCTCGACGGCGCCACGGGCATGCCGTGCAGCGGCCGCTGCGACGACCCGGTCCCGGTCCTCAAGGGACGTCGCACGCTGGTCGCCCGCGACGGCCGTCTCGAAGCCCTGGAGAGCCATCCCACGCCGCTCCCCCCGGAGCCCCCCGAGGGGGTCGAGGAGTGCGTCTTCCGCCACATCCGCGAGCCCGCCCGTGCGCTCATGCGCGGGTACGAAGCCGGCGGGGGGTACGCCGCTCTCCGCCGCGCGGTGTCGATGATGGCGCCCGGCGAGGTGTTGGCGATCGTCGACGACAGCGGTCTGGCCGGCCGCGGGGGGGCGGGCTTCCCCACGGGCCGAAAATGGCGGGCGGTCTGCGACGCCGGCGGTGGACCGAAGACGATCGTGTGCAACGCCGACGAGGGCGAGCCCGGCTGCTTCAAGGACCGGGCCTTGATGGACCACGACCCCCACGCGGTGCTGGAGGGGATGGCGCTGGCCGGGTACGCCACCGGGGCGACCCGGGGGTTCGTCTATCTCCGCTACGAGTACCCCGAGACCGAGCGCGTGCTGCAGCGTGCCATCGACGAGGCCGAGAGCGCGGGGGTGCTGGGCGAGCACATCCTCGGGAGCGGCTTCTCGTTCCGCGTGTACCTGCGCCGGGGGGCCGGCGCGTACATCTGCGGCGAGGAGACGTCGCTCCTCAACTCGCTCGAGGGCAGGCATCCCTTCCCCCGGAACCGTCCGCCCTATCCGGTCACCCACGGCTACGAGGGAACGCCCACCGCGGTCAACAACGTCGAGACGCTGGCCTCGGTCGCCCCCATCGTCGACCGGGGCGCGGACTGGTACCGGGGCCTCGGCCGGGGCGAGCACGGTGGCACGAAGGTCATCTCGCTCTCGGGAGACGTGGCGCGGCCGGGCAACTACGAGGTCCCCCTCGGGCTTCCCCTCCGGGAGCTGCTGCACGACTGGGCCGGAGGCGGCCGCGACGGAAACGCCATCCAGGCCGTGAGCATGGCCGGTCTCTCCGGCGGCTTCCTGGCGGGTGACGACCTCGACGTGACGCTGGACGAGGCGTCGATCCGGGCGAAGAAGTCGTTCCTGGGCGCGGGCGGGATCATGGTCTTCGACGCGACCCGGGACATGGTCGAGGTCTCGCGCCAGGCCATGGAGTTCTTCGCCCACGAGTCGTGCGGGAAGTGCTTTCCGTGCCGGATCGGGACGAAACGGCTGACCGAGCGGCTGGCGGGGGATGCGGGGCCCGCCGACCTCTCCCAGTGGCTCGACGAGGTCTCGGACCTGGGCGAGACGATGAAGCGAACGTCGGCGTGCGGCCTGGGACAGGCCGCGCCCCTGATCACCGAGAGTCTGGTCCGGTACTTCCCGGACCGGGTGGCGGAGCACGTAGCGGCGGCCCCCGGGACGCGGGCCGCGGGAGGACAGGCATGAGCGACCGGAACGACGGCCCGACCCTCCTCCTCGACGGCGAGGAGGTCTCCTTCACCCCCGGCGAGACCCTGTACGAGGTCGCCGAGCGCCACGGGCGAGAGATCCCGACCCTCTGTTACGACCCCCGGCTGGAGTCCTTCGGCGGATGTCGTCTGTGCATCGTCGACGTGGAGGGCACGGGCAATCCGGTGGCGTCCTGCACGACGAAGGCCGGGCCGGGGATGAAAGTCACCACGAAGGGCGGCCGGATCGAGATGCACCGCCGGGTGCTGCTGGAGATGGTGGCGTCGGAGCAGAAGGAGCTGGACGTGGACGACCTGTCGGGCTACGCGTCCCAGGAGCTGGCGAAGCTGCTCGACCGGCACGATGCCCGCACGGGGCGCTTCCAGGGCGCGGGGAGCGGGACCTCCCGTCCCGACGACCCGAACCCGTTCATCCTCCGGGACTACGAGAACTGCATCTCGTGCTACCGGTGCGTGCGCGTCTGCGCCGAAGAGCAGGGTGACCACGCCATCAGCGTGCGGAACCGGGGCTTCGAAACGCAGATCACGGTGGAGTTCGACGGCTTCCTGAAGGAATCGGCGTGCACGTTCTGCGGGCAGTGCGTCCAGACCTGTCCCACGGGGGCCCTCGCCGACCTGAAGGCCCTGGCCCACCGGGAGGTCCCGGGCGAGACGGAGGAGACGCGGACCATCTGTCCCTACTGCGGCGTCGGGTGCGCGGTGGACATGCTCACCCGGGGCGACGAGGTCGTGGGCATCCTGCCGGCCATGGACGGGCCGGCCAACGAGGGCGCGCTGTGCGTGAAGGGCCAGTTCGCCTTCGACTTCATCGGCCACCCCGACCGGCTGAAGGCCCCGCTGGTCCGAAACGACCACGGCCAGCTCGTGCCGGCGTCGTGGGACGAGGCGCTGGACAAGGCCGCGGCCGGGCTGCTGGCCGCGGTGAACGAGCACGGCCGCCACTCGCTCTACGCGGTGGCGTCGGGCCGGGCTCCGAACGAGGCCGCGTTCCTCATGCAGAAGTTCGTGAGGGCGGGGCTGGGGACCTCGTACATCGACAACTGCAGCCGTGCCTGACACGCTCCCACAGTCGCCGGTCTGGCGGCAACGATCGGGCGGGGCGCCATGTCGAACCCGCTGCGGGACATGGAGGAGCCCGATGTGATCTTCTGCATCGGGACCAACATGACCGAGTGTCACCCCGTGGCGGCCACACGGCTGAAGAAGGCGGTGGCCCGGGGCGCCACGATGATCGTGGCGGATCCGCGGCGGATCGGGCTGGTCGACCACGCCGACGTGTATCTTCCCCTGCGCGTGGGTTCGGACGCGGCGCTGCTGCTGGCCATGGCCCACGTCATCCAGCGGGAGGGGCTGGTCGACGAGGTCTTCATGGCCGACCGGACCGCCGAGGCCGAGCCCTTCCTCGAGCACGTGAAGGAGTTCCCGCCCGAGTGGGCCGAGGAGATCACCGGCGTCCCGGCGGCGGACATCGAACGGGCCGCGCTCCTCTACGGAAAGGCCCGCCGCGGCGCGATCTACTACACGCTGGGCATCACCGAGCACATCTGCGGCGTGGACAACGTCCAGAGCCTCTGCAACCTGGCCCTCATGACGGGCAATGTCGGGCGCGAGGGCACGGGCATCAACCCGATGCGGGGGCAGAACAACATCCAGGGCGCCGGCGACTGCGGTGCCCTGCCCAACAACTATCCCGGCTTCCAGTCGGTGAGCGATCCGGCCCACCAGGAGAAGTTCCGGGAGGCGTGGGGCACCGAGGTGGAGCTCGAGAAGGGCATCACCAAGGTGCGTGCGCTCCAGCTCGCCGGCGACCAGATCCGGGCCATGTTCATCGACGGCGAGAACACCGTGGTGAGCGACCCGGAGCGTGAGCACTGCGAGAACGCCCTGAAGTCCCTGGACTTCCTGGTGGTGGCCGACATCTTCCTCACCGAGACCGCCGAGCTGGCCGACGTCGTGCTTCCGGCCGCGGCGTGGGGCGAGGTCGACGGGACCCAGACCAACACCGAGCGGCGCATCCAGCGGCTCCGGGCGGCGGTCCCCCCGGCCGGCGAGTCGAAGCCCGACTGGTGGATCATCAGCCGGCTGGCCCAGCGCATGGGCTTCGCGGGCTTCGACTACCAGGGGCCCGACGAGGTCTTCGACGAGCTGTGCGAGCTCTCCGCCACCTACCACGGCGTCCGCTGGGAGAAGGTGGAGCACGGTGAGTACCAGTGGCCGATCCCCTTCGACGGCCACCCCGGCACGCCGCGGCTGCACGAGGACGACTTCATCAACGGCCGGGGCATTTTCAAGCTGATCCGCTACCGCGACCCGGCCGAGACGATCGACGAGAACTTCCCGGTGTGGCTCACCACGGGCCGGCGCCTCCAGTCGTACCACACCCGCACCCAGACGGGGCGGTCGGGGGGCATCGACTACCTGCTCCCGGAAGAGCTCCTGGAGGTCAATCCCGACGACGTCGAGGCGTGGGGGCTCGAGGACGGGGGGTGGGCGCGCATGTC